>CAYGPX010000087.1:0-6684 GCA_964351935.1 uncultured Rickettsiales bacterium
GCATCAGGCCGCAAATTGCCACCCGATTGGCTGGCAGCGTGATACTGCATAATAAAATCACGACCTGCGGATAAGCCCATGTTTTTTAAGGCATTTTCAAGCCCTATTTCTGAAAAATTTCCAATAGCTTGTGGCGTGGAGAGGCTGCGCCATACCAAATCGGTTTTATCGCTACTGCTTTTAACTTGGCTATGCAGAATAGAAACAGATTTGCTAACTTTCTCAAATTCTTCCATGGTTTTTTTGGCTAAGCCCTCTGCTTCCTTGCGAAAAAGCTCGCCCCCAGTTGAAAACATGGCTTCTTTGGCGGTTTTCATGCTTTCTTCGCGTGTTTTTTCCCAATCATTCATGCGTTGCTGCATGTCACGCACGCGTTGGAGCGCAAGCTCTTGCTGCTTTTCAGCTTCATAGCGACGTTCGCGGGCTTGGTTTGCTTCTGCTGTTGCTTGTTTGATTTCTTGCTCGATGCTGTGCATTTGCTGAACAGCTTGTTCAAGTTTTAAGCGTGCTTCAATGCTTTGTATTTCTTGCTTTTTATAAGCAGATTTAACAAAAAGATAGGTTATAACACTTGCTGCGCTAGCACATGCTAATCCGGTAATGAAGTAAAAAAGCATGGAAATCCTTTAGGTTAATCGCTATGTTGTAGCACGTTGTGCAATGGTTGTGGATTCTAGAACAAAAGAGCCCCTCTGGCAAAAGAAATACGAAGAAAGGTAATTGAATCACGATGAGTAAATCGAACGCTTATGAGCATAATGCTGTGATTATTCTTGCTGCGGGCAAGGGAACGCGGATGAAATCATCTCTGCCGAAAGTGATGCACAAAGTAGCAGGAAAAGAGATGGTGATGCATGTGCTTGATATGGCCAAAAGTTTGAATAGTGCTGAAAATACCGTGGTGCTGAGCGAAGGTATGGAAGAAATGCAGGCGTTAGTAAATCCGCATGCAAATGTAGTGATTCAGCACGAGCGTCTAGGCACTGGCCACGCAGTGAAAGAAGCGTTGCCGATGTTGGCTTCTTATAAGAAAAAGCCAGACTATGTATTTGTGTTATATGGTGATACGCCACTCGTAAGAAAAGAAACGCTTGAAGCAATGCAGCATAAAGCAGCAGAAGGTGCTGCCATAGTGGTGCTTGGCTTTGCGCCTTTAGATGCAGCTGAATATGGCCGTTTAGTAACAGATAAAGACGGAAACCTTACGGCTATTGTAGAATACCGCGAGGCAAGCAAAGCCGAGCGTGCCATTAGCCTATGCAATTCAGGCGTGATGCTGGTGGCGTATGATGTGCTTGTAAAGCTTATTCCGCAGATTACAAATAATAACAGTAAGGGTGAATACTACCTCACAGATTTGGTGGATTTGGTGATAAAATCGAATCACCGTGCTGCTTATGTTGAAGGCAGTGCCGATGAAGTGTTGGGAGTGAATGATCGCACTCAACTTGCAGAAGTAGAAGCAATTTTCCAGCAGCGTTTACGTACAAAAGCCATGCAAAATGGTGCAACCTTGATTGCGCCTGAAACGGTTTTCTTCTCTGATGATACAGTACTTGGAAAAGATGTGGTGGTGCATCCATTTGTAGTGTTTGGAAGTAAAGTTTTTGTAGGTGATAACGTAGAAATTAAAAGCCACAGTCATTTAGAAGGTGCTACGCTTGCGGATAATGTGGTGGTTGGGCCATTTGCACGGCTGCGACCGGGTACGGATTTAGGCAAAGGCGCAAAAATTGGGAACTTTGTGGAAGTGAAGAATGCCAATATTCATGCTGGCGCGAAGGTAAATCATTTAAGCTATGTGGGCGATGCTGATGTGGGTAATAATACCAATATTGGTGCAGGCGTAATTACTTGCAACTATGACGGGATAAATAAATATCGCACGGTGATTGGTAAAGAAGCGTTTATTGGTTCAAATACTGCACTCATTGCACCAGTTTCTATTGGTAATGGCGCGTTGGTCGCCGCAGGTAGCACTATTACTGAAGATGTTGGCGATGGCGATTTGGCTATTGGTCGTAGCCGTCAGGTTATCAAAGAAAAAGCCGCAAGATTGCTAAGACGTATTCGTAGAAAACACTAGGTTTTAGCGCCTTATGCCACACTATAAAATGATTATCGAGTATGATGGTACAGGTCTTGTTGGTTGGCAACAGCAACCCAATAAGCCCAGCGTTCAACACTATCTGCAAGAAGCACTAAACGGCCTAACAGGCGAGTCTGTTCAGGTTTTTTGTGCAGGGCGAACTGATGCAGGTGTGCATGCGTTAGGGCAGGTGGTAAGCTTCTCGCTTGAAAAGGAAACACCTACTGCTGTTATTTGTAGTGGACTGAATTATCATATAAAAACCCAGCAAATTAGTGTCTTAAGTGTTGAGCAGGTAGATGAGAGCTTTCATGCAAGGTTTTCTGCTATACGGCGTAGCTATCGCTATCAAATTATCAATCGCCTTGCTCCGCTTGCTTTAGAGGCAAATCGTGCGTGGCATGTAAAAAATGCGTTAAATGTGGCTGCAATGCAAGAAGCGGCAAAATATTTAGTCGGCAGACATGATTTTAGCAGTTTCCGTGATTCGCAATGTCAGGCAAAATCGGCTGTGAGAACACTCGATAAAGTAGAAGTGAGCGCTGAAAATGACCGTGTATTTATTGACGTTTCCGCGCGGAGCTTTTTACACCATATGGTGCGCAACATTACGGGCACATTAGTACTAGTGGGAAAAGGAAAGTGGGAGCCAATACAGGTGAAAAATGCGCTTGAAGCCAAAGACCGTCGTGCAAGCGGCCCTAATGCACCGGCGTGTGGTCTATATTTTATGAATGTTGACTATAGCTAGGCAGTTTGCTGTGTGAAAGCTTTATCCTGCTTTGGCATACTGAAGCTGCTTGTCATACTCAAATAAATAGAGCAAGACGCGCAAGGCTTTGCCCCTTTCTGTGGTGAAGTGAGGGTCTTGATTAAAAATCAACTTCGCATCATCCGATGCAGCAAGTAGCAAATCGTGATGTTCGTAGGGGTTTGCTAGGCGGAAATCCATAAAGCCCGATTGTTTGGTGCCAAGCATTTCGCCACCGCCACGCAAGCGAAGATCTTCTTCAGCAATAAAAAAACCATCATTGCTATTTCGCATAATCTGCAAGCGCTCTTTCGAAATACTACCAAGCGTGTGGTACATCAGCAAACAACTTGAATCTCTGTTGTTGCGACCGACGCGCCCACGCAACTGGTGCAATTGAGAGAGGCCAAACCGCTCGGCATGTTCAATGATGATGACAGTGGCATCAGGCACATCCACTCCCACTTCAATCACGGTGGTGGCAACCAGTAGATGGATGTTTCCATCGCGAAATTCGGCCATGGTTTTTTCGCGTTGCTCGGTTGGCATTTGCCCATGCACCAGCCCAACTGCGCTGCCAAAATGTTTTTTTAGCTCAGTAAATCGTGTTTCAACGGCAGTTAAATCACTGCTTTCTGACTCTTCAACCAAAGGGCAAATCCAATAGGCTTTGTTGCCTTCTTTAATAATGCGCTTAATACCCTCGACTGCATCTTCCATACGATTTTTTGAAATGATACGTGTATCGATTGGTTTGCGCCCCTCAGGTTTTTCGTGAATCATCGAGCACTCCATGTCACCATAAAGCGTGAGGGTGAGCGTGCGTGGAATGGGCGTGGCACTCATGAGTAGAATATCGGGGCTCTGCCCCTTTTCAGCTAGCGTCATGCGTTGATTCACACCAAAGCGATGCTGCTCATCAATCACAATTAAACCAAGCTTATGAAATTTCACTTGCTCTTGAAATAGTGCATGCGTGCCGATTATCATATGAATTTCGCCACTTTCAAGCTGTGTGAGTATATCGCTACGCTGTTTGCCTTTAACGCTGCCTGCTAAAAAAGCAAGCTTCAGCCCCAATGCATCAGCATAAGGAGCAATGCTTTTATAATGTTGCCTAGCAAGAATTTCAGTAGGTGCCATAATAGCCGCTTGCATGCCGCATTCCACCGTGTTTAGCATTGCTATCAATGACACAATAGTTTTTCCACTGCCTACATCACCTTGAAGTAGGCGCATCATTCGTTCTGGTTTTTGCTGCTCTTTTTCTATTTCGCCTATGGCCTTAATTTGCCCGTTGGTAAGCTTAAATGGCAAGATGTTTAGTAGCTTTTCTTTCAGCTTTCCATGGGGTGTTATACTGTTACCTTTTTCTTTAGTGGCGCGTTCACGCAAGAGCCTCATTGAAAGCTGAAACGCCAGAAGCTCATCATAAGCCAAGCGTTTTCTTGCGGGGTGATGAGGTGAGAGTGCATCAATATTTTGCGGGTGATGGACTGCTTCCAAGCTTTCCTTCCAGCTTTTCCAGCCTTCACGCTGAAGAAATCGCGGTTCAATCCATTCGGGCAGGTTGGGTGCGTTTTTAAGCGCTCCGAGAACAGCTTTATGTATCACCTTGCGGCTAAGTGTATGGGTGAGTGGATAAATAGGCTCTACCGTCTTGATAGATTCGAGTTTTTCGATTGGTTCGACATAATCAGGGTGGGTGATTTGGATTTCGTTATTAAAACGCTCCACTTTGCCACTTACCACACGCGTGCAGCCTTCAGGCATTTGGTGTTTGAGATAGTCTCCCTTCACGCGAAAATATACTAGCGTAAGAAAACCGCTGGCATGATAGCAGCGAATTTTATAGGGCAGGTTCTTTTTGTGTGGTGGCGGGGCAATATGTTGTTGAATCTCAACGCAAATGGTTACGATAGAGCCACTTTGCATCTCTGGTATGGTTGGCATTGCGCGCCTATCAATCAAGCTCACAGGAAGGTGCCATAATAAATCAACAAGCTGAGAGCCACACAAGCGCGAAATAGATTCAGATAGCTTTGGTCCAATGCCTTTTAAAACATTAATAGGTGCAAAAATAGGGAATAAAATGGGTGAACGCATGACTATCGCTATGAGTGATTGAACATTGGGTAATGTATCACTATTTGGCGTGGTTTTTCAATGCGCAATAAATACTTATTGTCCGAAAACGCGGTCGCCACCTTGCTCTTTGGCTTTTGCAAGCTCGGCAAGGCTGGTGCTAACCAAACTATCGATATTATCGCCGCTTTTAATTTCTTTAAACCCAAAGCTTGCTGTGATATGGATGATGTTGTCCGGTTTTTCTGCCGTAGGTGAAACGCCTGTGTTATTAATTTTTAAGCGATAACGATTCAGTACCTGCATAGCATCATCGTGATTACAATCTAGTAGAATTAAGCCTATTGTGCGATCATCAATTAATGCTACCGTATCTTCTGCACGGCATGCTTTGCGTAAATTTTCACCCGCTTGTTTAATAAGGTTTTGGGCAGTGCTATCGCCATATTTTTTGGTGAGGCGATCTATTTGATCAATTTCTACTGCTGTAAAAGTAGCTTCTATATTGCCAGATTTGTGCATAAACCCACTTAAAAGTCCTAAACTTTCTTTGAGTGTTTCTAGACCCGAAAGCCCGGTGTTTTTGTCAATGTTATGCAAATGGGCTTGATTTTCAAGCGACTGCTTCTTTAAAGCTTCCAATTCCTTAATAAGCGTGATGTCTCGCATCAACAGTTCGTAGCAAGGGTTTGTATCCTCCGACAGAACGTAAAAAACTTTGAGGCTTACGGGGACAACATTACCATCGGCTCGTTTGATTGAAAAGTGCAGCATTTTACGAAGAACACTTGCTAGGTCGCGTCCGCCTAATGCATCGAACTCAACCATGCTTTCAATAGTTTCTTTAAGGTCTTCAGGGAGTATTTTTGTAAAAGATGAGTGGGGAAGTGATTCTGAATCTGCTCCGATTAAGCGATAGGCGGCTCTATTAGCATCGGTGATTTCTACCGTGCGACTGTCGTTGTTTTGGCATACGGTGAGTACGGCGTCAATTTTACGTTTTGCTGAAATTGGAGGCATCTATCATCAACTCATTTATTGCTAGAACCCTAACCTTTTGATGTTGTTGCCGTTTTCTTTTCTGAGTATGAAAATGACAATCCACCTTTCGTATAATCTACCTTCACCTTACCACCCTTAGTTAGTTTTCCAAACAAAATTTCTTCTGAAAGTGGTTTTTTGATCTCTTCTTCAATAAGTCGATCAAGTGGGCGAGCACCGTTTAGAGGGTTGAAGCCTTTTTCAGCTAGATAGGTTTTAGCTTTTTTACTAACGCTAATGCTAATCATTCGGTCTGCAAGTTGTGCAGCAAGGCGGCTGATAAATTTATCGACTACTTTTTCAACCACTTCAGCATTAAGTGCAGCAAATGGTACAATAGCATCGAGGCGGTTGCGGAATTCTGGCGTGAATAAACGCTCAATAGCTGCGGTATCTTCACCTTCGCGCTTTTCTCTTCCAAAACCAATGGCAGATTTTTGCATATCTGATGCACCCGCATTGGTGGTGAGTATGATGATAGTATTGCGGAAGTTTACGGTTTTTCCGGTGTTGTCGGTCAAACGGCCATAATCCATCACTTGCAATAAGATATTATAAATTTCAGGGTGTGCTTTTTCAATTTCATCAAGCAACACAACGCAATACGGGTTTTTCTCTACCGCTTGAGTGAGTAGCCCTGCTTGCTCAAACCCAACATATCCCGGAGGGGCACCAACCAGTTTTGAAATGGAATGTTGTTCGCCATACTCTGACATAT
>CAYGPX010000088.1:0-6619 GCA_964351935.1 uncultured Rickettsiales bacterium
GAATGCAAGATGATTATGATTGACCCCAAAATGCTGGAACTCTCTGTTTATGAAGGCATCCCTCACCTGCTAGCGCCCGTAGTAACTGAGCCGGGCAAGGCAGTGGTAGCACTTAAATGGGCAGTGCGCGAGATGGAACACCGCTACAGGTTAATGTCAAACCTTGGGGTGAGAAACATTGCAGGCTATAATAAACGTATCGAAGAAGCCATCGCCAAAGGTGAAAAGCTAGAGCGTAGTGCTCAAACAGGATTCGACCCAAACACAGGAAAACCAATTGTTGAAACCGTACCGCTTGAAATGGAAAAGCTGCCATTTATCGTAGTGGTAGTTGACGAAATGGCTGACTTAATGTTGGTTGCAGGCAAAGAAATTGAAGGCTCAATTCAGCGCCTAGCTCAAATGGCACGTGCAGCAGGCATTCATATCATCATGGCAACGCAGCGCCCGTCAGTTGATGTTATTACAGGCGTGATAAAAGCAAACTTCCCTACACGTATTAGCTTTCAGGTAACTTCGCGCATCGATAGCCGCACAATTCTTGGTGAACAAGGTGCCGAGCAATTGCTTGGCATGGGTGATATGCTTTATATGGCAGGCGGCAGCCGCATCACCCGCGTGCATGGTGCATTTGTAGAAGACCAAGAAGTGATCGACATTGTATCGCACCTTAAACGCCAAGGAAAACCATGCTATATTGAGGATGTTACGAAAGAAGATGAAATCGATGCCAGCAACTTTGATGCAAATAATAGTGATAGCGAGGGTGGCGATTTATACGACCAAGCCGTTGCAATCGTCTTGCGTGATAAGAAAGCATCAACAAGCTATATTCAGCGCCAGTTAAAAATAGGCTACAACCGTGCCGCCGATCTTATTGATCGCATGGAAGCGGAAGGCGTTATCAGCCCTGCTAATCATGCAGGAAAGCGTGAAATTCTTGCGTTAGCGGATTAAATAATGGCATCTTTCTTCATAGCAATTATCTTGTGTGTTTTTATGGTAGTACTTACAGTTGCTATTAACTATGAAGTACTTCGCATAACATGGCAGCACCTACCCCGCATGCAAGTGAAGCCTCGCTTAAGAATTTTGGGTGTCGCAATGGCTGTTTTTGCTGGACATACCATTGCTGTATGGGCCTACGGAATATTCTACTGGCTTGTCGTAAACTATATGGATATTGGCCTATTGCAATATCAAACGGGTGGCCTTGCTAACGATTTTCTCACTTGTATTTACTACTCAGCCTCAACCTATTCTTCATTAGGATTTGGAGACATTATTCCAACTGATGAAATTCGGCTTATTTCAGGCGTTCAAGTACTAAATGGATTGGTACTTATTGGATGGTCTGCATCATTTACTTATCTAGCAATGGAAAAGTTCTGGCCACTACACAAAATCACTTCACAAGTACCAACAAAGCATGAAAATTAATAGCCTAAAGTTGGCAAATAAACTTGCGCATAGCGGGTGCTGTGCTATGCTGTTTTCAGGTAATTTTTATCACAATATTTTCTGAATCTCTACAGGTATAAATTCGCATGAGTGAGCAGGCAATCACAATGAACGATCAGCACAATGGCAACGAATATGGCGCCGAGTCGATTAAAGTACTAAAAGGACTTGAAGCGGTTCGTAAACGCCCGGGTATGTACATTGGCGATACAGACGATGGCTCAGGACTTCATCACATGGTGTATGAAGTAGTTGATAATGCGATTGACGAAGCGTTAGCAGGCCACTGTGATGCAGTAAGCGTTACGATTAATAAAGATGGTTCTTGCACAGTGCGTGATAACGGGCGCGGCATTCCTGTAGACATACACAAAGAAGAAGGCGTTTCAGCAGCAGAAGTGATTATGACTCAGCTACATGCTGGTGGAAAGTTTGACCAAAACTCTTATAAAGTTTCAGGTGGATTACATGGCGTGGGTGTTTCGGTAGTAAATGCACTGTCTGATTGGCTTGAGCTTCGCATCTGGCGTAATGGCAAAGAATATACCTGCCGTTTTGAACGTGGCGACACGGTTCGTTCAATTGCAGAGGTGGGCGATGCTAACGGCGAAAAAGGAACAGAAGTAAGCTTTTTTCCCTCGCTTGATACATTCTCAACCATTGAATTTGTGTTTGCAACCCTTGAACACCGCCTGCGCGAGATGGCATTTTTGAATTCTGGCGTACGCGTTATTTTAAAAGACTTACGCGAAGAAGAAGAAAAAGTAACTGAGTTTTTCTATGAAGGCGGCACCGTTGAGTTTGTAAAGTATCTTGATCGAAGCAAAAGTGCTGTACATGAGCCTATTCGAATTTTAGGTGAAGACAACGGAATTTCTGTTGATATTGCTCTGGAGTGGAACGACTCTTACCACGAAAATCTGTTCTGTTTTACTAACAACATTCGCCAACGCGATGGAGGCACTCACCTTGCTGCATTTAAGGCAGCACTCACACGTAGCGTGAATAACTATGCCAATAGCGCAGGATTGTTAAAGAAAGAGAAAATCGGCCTAAATGGCGATGACATGCGCGAGGGTTTAACCTGCGTACTTTCTGCAAAAGTGCCTGATCCTAAGTTTTCATCTCAAACCAAAGACAAGCTTGTAAGTTCAGAAGTTCGCCCCGTTGTTGAAGGCTTAGTGGCTGAACAACTTTCACGCTGGTTTGAAGAGCACCCGCAAGAAGCAAAATCAATTATCGGCAAGGTAATTGAGGCTGCAATTGCGCGCGAAGCTGCTCGCAAAGCACGTGACCTCACACGTCGCAAAACAGCATTAGATATTTCAAACCTACCGGGCAAGTTGGCTGATTGCCAAACAAAAGACCCCGCACAGAGCGAAATCTTCATCGTAGAGGGAGATTCCGCAGGTGGTTCGGCTAAACAAGGGCGGGACCGTAAAACACAAGCCATTTTACCGTTACGTGGTAAAATTTTAAATGTGGAACGCGCCCGTTTTGATAAAATGCTCTCTTCACAAGAAATTGGTACGCTTATCACTGCCCTGGGAACGGGTATTGGCCGTGATGATTTTAATATTGAAAAAGCACGCTATCATAAAATCATTATCATGACCGATGCTGACGTGGACGGAGCACATATTCGCACGCTTTTATTGACATTTTTCTACCGCCAAATGCCGCAAATTATTGAAAAAGGCTATCTCTACATTGCACAACCACCACTTTACAGAGTGACTCGTGGTAGCAGTAGTGTGTACCTGAAAGATGAGAAAGCGATGCAAGATTATCTTATCGCGCAAGCTTTAGACGGCATGGTATTAACGACCGTTGATAATGAGCAACATGCAGGCGAAGAGCTTTCTAAAATTATTTATCGCTTAGTGCGGTTGCAATCACTAGTAAAGCAATTAGCGCGTCGCATTCCATCAAACTTAACGCAGGCTGCGGCACTTTCAGGTGCGCTAAGTGACAATAACCCATCTTTAAATATTGCAGAAGAAACTGCAAAATGGCTTGATTTAGCAGAATCTGATCCTTACATGCCAAAATGGAAAGGCGAGATTGACGAGCACGCACAAGTATGTGTTTCACGCGTAGTACGTGGCGTAAAAGAGCGGTTCTTGCTTGATAAAACTACCCTTGCCAGCCCTGAAATACGCGAAGTAAGTCAAATTGCAGATCATATTCGCGCTATATTTAAAGGTAAAGTTGTGCTTGATAGAAAACAAACCACTGTCAGTGCTTACACACCTTTGGGGCTGCTTGATACTGTGCTGGAGCTAGGGCGAAAAGGCTATAGCTTCCAACGCTTTAAGGGCCTAGGTGAAATGAACCCTGATCAGCTTTGGGAAACAACATTAGATCATGATGCTCGAACACTTTTACAAGTTACAATTGGTGATGTGGATGCAGCGGAAGAGACTTTCTCTACCCTTATGGGCAGCATTGTTGAGCCCCGTCGCGATTTTATTCAAGATAATGCACTGAATGTCACAAACCTAGATGTTTAAGAATATAAAGGCTAAGCACTACGTTTATTAGAACTATCTTTGTCTTTTTATTATAACAGATATTTAATACCGCAATGCTCACAAGAACATTGCGGTATTTTCGTTTAGAATTTCTCTTACGCCTAGATTAATTATCCCAAGAGCTCGATATCACCACCAATGGCAGCAGTATTTATGGTTTGAACACGCTCTGTAGCAAAGCGATAAAGATAATGCGGCCCACCAGCCTTAGGACCAGTGCCTGAAAGCCCCTCTCCACCAAATGGTTGCACTCCAACTACGGCACCCACCATATTTCGATTAACATAATGGTTGCCCGCACGAACCTTAGCACTTACTTGCCTCACTTTGCTTTCAATACGGCTATGCATACCAAAAGTAAGGCCAAAACCAGTACCATTAATTGCTTCAATTACTTTTTCTAGTGCTTCATACTCATAACGAATTACGTGAAGCACAGGCCCAAATACTTCATTGGTAAGCTGCAAAATATCTTTAATCTCAAATGCGTGTGGCGAAACAAAGTGACCATGCTCGGCTAAAATTTCATCATCCACATGCACATTGGCTATCAGCTTTGCTTCAGTACTCATGCGTGCAATATGTGCTTCAAGCTCATGTTTAGCGGCCTCATCAATTACAGATCCAACATCGGTTGAAAAGGCCGTGGGCACACCAACTTTAAGCTCTGCCATCGCACCTTTTAAAAGTTCTATAAAATCATCAGCGATATCTGATTGGATATAGAGCACCCTAAGTGCCGAGCAGCGCTGGCCAGCGCTTGAAAAAGCAGAAACAATCACATCATCTATTACGCGCTCCAGAAGTGCTGAGCTATCTACAATCATGCAATTCTGGCCACCCGTTTCAGCAATAAATGGCACAATTGGCCCGTCTCTATCGGCTAAGGTTTTATTAATAAGCCGAGCGGTAGGGTTTGAACCAGTAAAAGCAACACCAGCAACACGATTATCTGGCAGTAGTATCTTGCTTACAAGTGAGCCTTTGGCCAATAAAAGATTTATCACCCCATGAGGCACGCCTGCTTCAAACATCAATTCTATCGCACGATGCGCAATAAGTGATGTATTATCCGCAGGCTTAGCAATCACTGTGTTGCCAGCAACTAATGCTGCTGTCACCTGCCCTACAAAAATAGCTAGTGGAAAATTCCACGGACTAATGCATAAAAACACACCTCGCCCATGCATTGAAAGCTCATTGCTCTCGCCTGTCGGGCTTGTCAGCAACTCAGTGCCAGAAAATTTTTCTAACGCTTCATTTGCATAAAAACGGCAGAAATCTATTGCCTCTCTTACTTCAGCTACACTATCCCGTAATGTTTTTCCTGCCTCTTGCATACAAAGCGCAATAAGTTCAACCTTATTTTTTTCCAACAAATCGGCAAATGATTCTAAAAGTTTTGCACGGTTTTCAGCACCACAAGTAGACCAAGTTTTAAATGCAGCGGAGGCTTCATCCAGCGCCTTTGCGATATTCTATTCACCACAAGTAGAAACTTTCCCCACCGTTATGTTTAAGTTATAAGGAGCCTTAATAGCACGTTCATGCTCTGCAATTTTTTGCTTACCTATAAGAGAAGTTGCATACCATTGTTTTTTCAATAAAGGTTCAATCGCTGTTTTTAAGTTCTCCACTTCACGTGTTGAACCAAAATCCACCCCTTTAGAATTTAAACGCTCTATGCCAAAGATATTTTCTGGCAACGGAATAAATACATCATTCTTCTCAAGGTTTTCTTGAGCAGTATCTATTGGGCTTTTTACTAGTTGAGCAACAGGAATATCCTGATCGCTAATTACTTTTACAAATGCGTTGTTAGCACCATTTTCTAATAAGCGCCTAATAAGATAGGGTAGCAATTCACGATACGGCCCAACAGGCGCATAAATGCGACAAGGAATACCTTTTCCAACCACCGGCTTATAAAGCCCCTGCCCCATGCCATGTAGCAATTGGAACTCAAAAGGTTTTCCTTCAGCTAACGCCTCTACTGCTGCCATACTATAGGCATTATGCGTTGCAAATTGAGGATAAATGACATCACTATGTTCAAACATTCGTTTTGCACAGGCAATGTAATTTACATCTGTATATTCTTTACGCGTGAATACCGGATATCCGTCAAGTCCTTCTACCTGTGCTTGTTTAATTTCACCATCCCAATAAGCTCCTTTCACCAGTCGCATGGGTATACGCTGTCCTGATTTTTTTGCAATATCTGCTATAAAATCAATCACCGAAAGTGCGCGCTTTTGATATGCTTGCACCGCAAGACCAAGGCCATTCCAGCCTTTTAACTGGTTATCGGATAATAAATCAGCAAATAACTCTAGTGATAACTCCAACCGCGATGCTTCTTCTGCATCAATCGTCACTGGCACATTTGCCTTTCTGGCAGCTAGCACCAGCTCTTTTAAGCGTGGCAACAGCTGTGTATATACATCTTGCTTTTTTAAAAGCTCAAAACGTGAATATAGCGCAGAAAGCTTAATTGAAATACCCGGTCGCTGAAATAACTCTTGCTCAACATTTCCTGCTTTTCCGAGTGTTTCAATTGCATGTAAATATGCCTTTAAAAATGCTTTTGCCTGCTTATCAGAGCGTGCTGCTTCTCCTAACAT
>CAYGPX010000089.1:0-6552 GCA_964351935.1 uncultured Rickettsiales bacterium
ACTAGTTGGAAGAACAATGGCGAAGAAAATTACTGGATATATTAAGTTACAGATTTCTGCAGGTGCAGCAAATCCGTCACCTCCTGTTGGTCCTGCATTGGGTCAAAAAGGTGTAAATATTATGGAATTCTGTAAAGCATTTAATGCAGCCACGCAGGGTCTTGAAAAGGGTATTCCTGTTCCTGTGGTGATTACCGTGTTTGCAGATCGTAGCTTTGAGTTTGTAACAAAATCAGCGCCGGCTTCATATTTAATTATGAAAGCAGCGAATGTAAAAAAAGGTTCGTCAACAGTTGGTAAAGAGATTGTTGGCAAGGTTAAGCAGTCTGATCTTAAAAAGATTGCTGAAATGAAAAAAGCAGATCTTAATGCTCAAGACATAGAAGCTGCATGCAGTATGCTTGCTGGAACAGCTCGGTCAATGGGCATTGAAGTGGTTGGAGGATAATTCCATGGCAAAACTTGGTAAAAGACTGAAAGCAATTATTGAAGCAACTGACTTGGTTAAGCAATATTCTTTAGATGATGCGGTTGAGTTAGTTAAAAAGAATGCGTCAGCAAAATTTGATGAGACAATTGATATTGCGCTGAATCTTGGTGTTGATCCTAAATATTCGGATCAAATGGTTCGTGGTGTTGTGTCGCTTCCTGCTGGTACAGGTAAAGTCATTCGTGTGGCAGTGTTTGCAAAAGGCGATAAAGCAGAAGAAGCTAAAAAAGCTGGTGCTGACATTGTAGGTGAAGAAGAACTCGCAGATAAAATTAGAAAAGGCGACATTAACTTTGACCGTTGTATAGCAACTCCAGACATGATGCCATTGGTTGGTCAAGTTGGTAAGTTGCTCGGCCCACGTGGTTTGATGCCTAACCCAAAACTTGGAACGGTAACGAATGATGTGGCTGATGCAGTAAAAGCTGCTAAAAGTGGTCAAGTTGAGTTTCGCGTTGAGAAAGCTGGTATTGTTCATGCAGGTGTTGCAAAAGCTAGTTTTAAAAATGAAGATATAAAGCGTAATGTGAATGCGCTAGTATCAGCAGTTAACCAAGCTAAGCCAGCGGGTGCTAAAGGTGTCTATGTGAAGAAAGTTACGCTTTCTTCTACTATGGGTGCAGCGCTTGAGTTGGATGTTGTAAAATTATTGGCAGAAGCCGCATAAGGTTTTCAGGTAGAGACTTTTAAAAATATCAACCAAAGGGCAAGAACGTGGATAAGCAAGAAAAAAAGCAGCTAGTATCTGAAATGCATGAAGCATTTAAAGCGGCCGGTAGTGTTGTTGTTACGCACTATAAGGGTTTAAGTGTTGCAGAAATTACAAAGTTGCGTAACGATTTAAGAAGTGCAGGTGCTACTTTAAAGGTAACAAAAAATAGCCTTACAAAGTTAGCATTAAAAGGCACTCAGTATGAAGGACTAGAAGGACATTTTGTCGGTCCAACTGCGGTTGCTGTTTCTAGTGATCCTGTTGCTGCTGCCAAAGGTGTGGTTGAGTTTTCCAATGATAACAAAAAGTTAGTTGTTATTGCTGGTGCTCTTGGAGAAAAGCAATTGAATGTAAGTGATGTAAATGCGCTTGCTAAATTGCCGTCTCTTGATGAATTGCGTGCTAAGTTGTTGGGTATGATTTCTACTCCTGCTCAGCGTATAGCTAGTGTGGTGCAAGCACCTGCTGGTCAGATTGCGCGCGTTCTTTCTGCTCACTCACAGCAGTAATGCTGAGGAATATAACTTTTTTAACTTATTAATTATTTAACTAGACTGGGGAAATACCATGGCTGATTTAGCAAAAATTGTTGACGATTTATCGGCTCTTACCGTTCTTGAAGCGGCTGAGTTGTCAAAACTATTAGAAGAAAAATGGGGCGTTTCTGCTGCCGCTCCTGTAGCTGTTGCTGCTGCCGGTGCTGCTGGTGGTGCTGCCGCTGAAGAAAAAACTGAATTCAACGTTGTGTTGAAGGATGCAGGCGCTAGCAAAATTAACGTGATTAAAGAAGTGCGTGCGATTACTGGTCTTGGCTTAAAAGAAGCTAAGGATCTAGTGGAAGGTGCTCCTAAATCTGTGAAAGAAGGCGTTTCTAAAGACGAAGCTGCTGATATTCAAAAGAAGCTTGAAGCTGCAGGCGCTAAAGTTGAGGTCAACTAATCTGTTTAGTTCGATTCTACAATGCGATTCTTCAATCGTTCTTAATTATTAAGCCATGGGCGGGGGAGATTTTCTCTCGCCCAACTGGTGTTTCCGTGACTTAAAAAAATAGGTGACAAGGTGTCTTGTTTGCTTTAATTAAGTCACGCTATATCTGCTGCAAAGCAGTTAGCATAGCCCAACATTGATTAGCGGAGTATAGCTCAAGTGTCCTATTCCTTCACGTCGCGTAAACGTATCCGTAAAAGTTTTGGCCGTATTGAAACGGTGGCAGAGATGCCAAATCTTATTGCAATTCAAAAGCAATCATACGATGAATTCCTTCAGGCGGATGTGCCGGCTGATAGTAGAAGTGATAAAGGGTTACAAGGGGCGCTTAAGTCTATTTTCCCTCTGAATGATCTTGCTGAAACAGCTACCTTAGAGTTTGTTAGTTATCAGTTTGATACCCCTAAATATGACGTTGAAGAATGCCGTCAACGCGGTATCAATTTTTCTGCACCACTGAAGGTTACACTTCGTCTTATTGTGTGGGATATTGATGAAGATACCGAGGCACGTGAAATAAAGGGTATTAAAGAACAAGAAGTCTACATGGGTGATATACCGCTCATGACTGAAAATGGTACCTTTATTATTAATGGTACAGAGCGTGTAATCGTATCTCAGATGCACCGCTCACCAGGTGTGTTTTTTGACCATGACCGTGGAAAAACACATAGTTCTGGTAAATTCTTGTTTTCTGCTCGTATCATTCCTTACCGTGGCTCATGGTTGGATTTAGAGTTCGATGCAAAAGATCTGGTTTTCTTCCGTATTGATCGTCGTCGTAAAATTCTTGTTGGTACATTGTTGCGTGCACTTGGCATGGATAATGAAAAAATTATCAAAGAATTTTATGCATGTTCTAAAATTAGTAAGCTAAAAGATGGATGGTCAATGCCATTTTCTGCTGAGCGCATGCGTGGTGCTAAGCTTACTGCAGATTTGATTGATGCTAAAACCGGCAAAGCAGTTGCAAATGCAGGTGATAAACTGACTCCTCGTATAGCTAAAAAATTGGTTGAAGATGGTCTTAAAGACTACGTAGTTGGTGATGAAGATTTAATTGGCCAGTATGTTTATGAGGATATCATTGATGCAAAAACAGGAGAAGTATTGCTTCCTGTTGGCGAAGAAATTACGAAAGATAATCTTTCAACACTTGTTGATGCTGGTATAAAAGAAATTTCTGTTATTTTTCAAGAGAGTGCATCTACTATCCCGTTTATCCGTAATAGTCTTTTTGCTGATAAAAACACATCGTATGAAGATGCGTTGTTTGAGATTTATAAAGTGATGCGCCCAGGTGAGCCTACAACAGCTGAAGCTGCTGCGACAATGTTTGAAAACTTGTTTTTCGATCCGGAGCGTTATGATCTTTCGGCAGTTGGTCGTGTGAAGTTGAATGCGCGTCTTTCTATTGAAGGTGTAGATGAAAGTGTTGGCACATTGATGCATGCTGACATTATTAAAGTGATAAAAACACTTGTTGACCTTAAAAATGGTATTGGCGAAATTGATGATATCGATCACTTAGGAAACCGCCGTGTGCGTTCTGTTGGTGAGTTGATGGAAAATCAATTCCGTATTGCTTTAGTGCGTATGGAACGTGCGATTTCTGAGCGTATGACAGCTGTTGATGTTGATACCGTAATGCCGCATGATCTTATTAATGCGAAATTGCTTGTATCTGTTATGCGTGAGTTCTTTGGATCTTCACAGCTGTCGCAGTTTATGGATCAGATTAACCCATTGGCTGAAATTACACATAAGCGTCGTCTTTCAGCGCTTGGCCCAGGTGGTCTTAGCCGTGAGCGTGCTGGTTTTGAAGTGCGTGACGTACACCCAACACACTATGGACGTATTTGCCCAATTGAAACTCCAGAAGGCCCAAATATTGGTCTAATCAATAGCTTGGCTACGTTTGCTAAAGTGAACAAATATGGATTTATTGAGAGTCCATATCGTAAAGTGGTAAATGGTAGCGTTACTGATGAAGTGGTTTACCTTTCTGCGATTGAAGAAGGCCGATACACCATTGCGCAAGCAAATGAAGGGCTTAACGATGATGGTTCTCTATCGGGTGAGTTAATTAACTGCCGTAAGAATGGTGATTTTGAACTGGTAACACCGGCGGATGTTCAGTTGATGGATGTATCGCCTATGCAGTTGGTTTCGGTTGCAGCTTCACTTAATCCATTCCTTGAAAACCATGATGCGAACCGCGCACTCATGGGATCAAACATGAAACGCCAAGCAGTGCCGCTTTTACAGGCTGATGCTCCTTTAGTAGGGACAGGTATTGAAGAGGTGGTAGCGCGTGATTCTGGTGTAACTGTGGTTGCTAGACGTGATGGTTTGGTAGAGCAGGTGGATTCAAACCGTATCGTTATTCGTGCAACGGATGATGATGGTAAGTCTCTGGGTGTAGATATTTATAATCTTCTTAAATACCAACGCACTAACCAAAATACTTGTATTAACCAGAAGCCTGTTGTGAAAGTGGGTGACGTTGTAAGCAGTAAGGATATTATTGCAGACGGTCCGAGTACACATTTAGGTGAGTTGGCGCTTGGTCGTAACTGTCTAGTTGGCTTTATGCCTTGGAACGGCTACAATTTCGAGGATTCTATCCTGATTTCTGAGCGTATCGTAAAAGATGACGTGTTTACTTCAATTCATATTGAAGAATTTGAAATCGTAGCGCGTGATACCCGCTTAGGCCCTGAAGAAGTAACGCGTGATATTCCTAACGTAGGTGAAGAAAACCTTCGTCACCTTGATGAGGTAGGTATTGTTCACGTTGGTGCAGAAATCCGTCCGGGTGATATCATGGTAGGTAAGGTGACGCCTAAGAGCGAATCGCCTATGACGCCAGAAGAAAAACTTCTTCGCGCTATCTTTGGTGAGAAAGCAGCCGATGTACGTGATTCGTCACTGCGTGTTCCTCCTGGAGTGGGTGGTACCGTGGTTGAGGTGCGTGTTTTCTCTCGTCGTGGTATTGAAAAAGATGAGCGTACGCTAGCAATTGAACAACAAGAAATCGAACGTCTTGCAAAAGACCGTGATGACGAGTTGAAAATTGTTGAAGGGCACATCTACAGTAAGCTTGAAGAAAAGCTGATTGATAAAGATGCTGCCTCTGGCCCGTCTACATTCAAAGCTGGTAAAATTACTGCTGAAACACTTGGTAAATATAGCCATAAGGATTGGTGGAAATTTGCATTGAAGAACGATAAAGCAATGGCTGAAATTGAGCTGCTGAAAAAGCAGTTAGATGAAATTACCAAAGCAGCGTTTGATCGTTATGAAAGCAAAGTAGATAAAGTACAAAGTGGTGATGATTTGCCACAAGGTGCTCTGAAAGTAGTGAAAGTGTTTGTTGCTGTTAAGCGTAAGCTTCAACCGGGTGATAAAATGGCTGGTCGTCACGGTAACAAAGGGGTGATTTCTCGCATTGTTCCTGCACAAGATATGCCATATTTGGAAGATGGTACTCCGCTTGACGTGGTACTGAATCCACTGGGTGTACCTTCGCGTATGAACGTGGGACAAATTCTGGAAACGCACCTTGGCTGGGCGTCTGCCGGAGTTGGTCGCCAAATTTCAGCTGCACTTGAAGTATATGCAAAAGAGCAAAAAGTTGAAGATCTTAAAAAGACGTTGGATACAGCGTATGCAGACAAAAAGATTAGTAAAGAAATTGCTTCCATGAACGAAAAAGAAGTGGTGGAACTTGCTAACAACCTTCGTCGCGGTATTCCTTTTGCAACACCAGTGTTTGATGGTGCTAAGGAAGCTGACATTGACGAAGTGCTTGCACGTGCTGGTTTGGATACATCAGGGCAGGTGACCTTGCGTGATGGGCGTACGGGTGAAACTTTTGACCGAAAAGTGACAGTGGGATACATCTATATCCTAAAACTTGCTCACTTGGTTGATGATAAGATTCACGCGCGTTCGATTGGACCATACTCACTTGTAACGCAGCAGCCATTGGGTGGTAAATCACACTTTGGTGGTCAGCGTTTCGGGGAAATGGAGTGCTGGGCGCTACAAGCTTATGGTGCGTCTTATACCCTGCAAGAAATGCTTACCGTGAAATCGGATGATGTTGCCGGTCGTATTAAGATTTACGAATCTGTAGTACGTGGAGATCATACGTTTGAATCGGGTATTCCTGAGTCATTCCACGTGATGATAAAAGAACTTCGTTCGTTGTGCCTGAATGTCTCTTTAGAAGAGTCGGACGAGCTTCCAGCGATTGAAGATTTAAAAGATGCAGCTTAATTGAAGATGATAGGTGATTGTAAAGTGTTCAACATTTTCGATCACCTATTGTTAACAGGCAATTACTAATAACCATTAC
>CAYGPX010000090.1:0-1216 GCA_964351935.1 uncultured Rickettsiales bacterium
CGGAAGCGAAATGATGCATTTCATAAAGCCTCTTCAATAAGGTTGAATACCCCCGGCTTTTATAAGCGATGCAGCAAAAGTCTTTAAATTCATTTTCAGACATTTGCTTTTCTACGCACCGTAACCGGGGTGAGACTTCTAAGGGTTTATGGTGGAATTGTAAAGAGTTTTCTTGAAAGGGATGTTAATCCTGGTTGTTTGTAAGGTAGTTTTCTAAAGTAGCTGGAGTGTTCACCGCAATTGACTTTATGGCGTTTGGCACTATAAACTTTGTTGGTAGTGTATTTTATCGCTTAAAGAGGGAAGTTATGTCGGTTGCTGAACGTTTTGCCGCGCAGAAAAATATGATTTTGGGGCAGGTTCTGCCACAGAGGGTTACCAATGCAAAATTGCTGGCCGTGCTGGCGCGCGTTCCACGTAAAATGTTTGTGCCAGAAGCTTATGAAGGTGTTGCCTGTATTGATGGGCCGGTGCCTCTTGGTTATAACCGCTATATGATTGCACCACAGGTGTTTTCAACCTTGGTAAATCAGGCATTGATAACACCGGAAGATTCGGTGTTGGATGTTGGTTGTAATACGGGCTATTCTACAGCCGTCATCAGCTTTCTTGCACGTAAAGTGGTTGGGCTTGAATCCAATACGGATTTAGCATCTAAAGCAAACACTCGGCTAAATAAGTTGCAGATTGATAATGGTATTATCATGACGGGAACGCTCTCTAACGGGCATGGAGATGGTGGGCCGTATGATGTTATTTTTGTCGGTGGAATGATTGATCGTAAGCCTGAAGCATTGTTTGAGCAGTTAGCAATAGGCGGGCGTTTAATCTGTGTGTTTGAACACGAACCTTATCACAGCACCATCACAACCTTTACCCGTACTGAAAAAGCAGTGGTTCAGTCGGATGGCGAATATGCCAGCGCACCGCAGCTCAGTGAGCTTTGCATGCACCACCATGTATTTTTATAAGCGACGAGGAAAAAAGTGGCATTAGCGAAAAAGCATTGGAGAAGTGTAAAGCTGGGAACATTTTGTTTCTCAGTCGCTTTTTTTGCAATTAGTGCTGTTTCAGCGCGTGCAATGTCGCTAGATGATGCGCTTGCTGCGGCCTATGCTTATAGCCACCGCTTAAAAGCAGAACAGGCGCAAGTTAAATATGTTAATGAAAATGCAGCGCAAGCATTTTATTCTTGTATTCTATATTATGAATCAGT
>CAYGPX010000090.1:1226-6548 GCA_964351935.1 uncultured Rickettsiales bacterium
TCACCCGGCATCCTCACGAGGAAAAAAAGACATTGAATTTGGAGGCAATGCCTCTGACGGTGATACGGATACACGCTCGCTCAGCCTAAGCCAGCCTTTGTTTAATGGTGGTGGCACCGTGGCTAAAATGCATCAGGCGGATCACCGTATCAATGCAGCAGAAGCAAGGCTTTTGGCCGTTGAACAAGAAGTGCTTTTAGAAGCTGCCACCGCCTATTTGAATGTGGTTAGAGACACTGAGCTGCTAGAAATTAGCCGTCATAACGAGCAAGTGCTGGCAGAGCATTTTGATGCAAGCAAAGAAAGATTCCGCTTAGGCGAAATTACCAAGACGGATGTTTCTCAATCTGAGGCGCGCCATGCGCTTTCAATATCACAACTGACGCTTGCAGAAGGTACGCTTGCGGCATCGCGCGCAAGCTTTAAGCGTGCCATCGGGCAAGAGCCTGTCGCTGCCATGCTACCTAAAAATAATGAGCCAAAATTGCCAGCATCGGTGTTGCCAAAGCTGTTAGAAATAGCAGAAGTGTCTCATCCTTCGGTGATTGCAGCGCAGCAGGACATGTTAGATGCCGAGCGAGATATTTCTATTCAGAAATCCCGCATTCTGCCATCGGTATCGTTTAATGCTTCGCATGTAGAAGAAGAGGGAGTGTTTGCATTTTCTTCTGGTGATACAGAAAGTACTACCAAAACCTATACGGTAGATGTTTCTATTCCACTTTTTCAGTCTGGTGCTGAATATTCACGCGTAAGGCAGGCAAAGCATGCCACAGAAGTGTTGCGCCAAAATTTAGAGCAAGAGCAAGAACAGGTGCATGAGAATGTGATTCGCAGTTTTCACGATTTGCATGCGGCTAAGGCTTCCATCCTTTCAAATGAAAGTGCTGTACGGGCAGCTGAAGTGGCACTTGACGGCGTAAAAAAAGAAGCAAAAGCGGGTTCGCGCACTACATTAGATGTGTTAGATGCTGAGCAAGAGCTATTCACTGCAAAGCAAGAGTTAATCAGTGCGCGTCGTGATGCGCTGGTGAGTGTTTATGCCTTGCTTTCAAGCATTGGCTCACTTAATGCAGAGACCTTAAATCTCAAGGTTGAGAAATTATTTAACCCCAAACAATACCGAGAAGATGCACAGTACCAAATTATAGGTTTTTAATTTCGGGTGATGTGGTATATTCAGGCCGTGTGGTTGTTTGGTAATATGTTTTAAAAAGAGTAGTAAGTGCCTATGGCGGAAGTAAACGCTGAAAATCCTTCAATGGAAGATATTCTCGATACCATACGTGGAGTGATTTCCGGAGAGGATGAAAACACATCCCAAGCAGATGCTAAAGCACTTGCTCAAGATAAAGCTCCTGAAAAAAAACAAGAGGCTAAACCAGTGTCGGAGCCATCGCAGCCCGCACAAGACGCAGCCGAAGATGATGATATTCTAGAATTAACGGATATAATAGAGGAAGGGGACGCTATGCCTGAAGCACCGGTGCCTGCGAGTGATGAAACCAGCTCGGAAGGGTTGTTAAGTGATATTGATAACATGATCGGTTCAGAAGAAGAGGTTGCTGTAGAAGAAGCTGCCGCCCCTACACCGGAAGCTGCTGCAGAGCCTGAACCTCAAGTGCAACCGGAACCAGAGTCGGTACCGGAGCCTGAACCTCAAGTGCAAGCTGCTGAGGAAGACGTAGTAGATGTGCCAGAGGCAACAGAGGCAACCGTTGAAGCAGTAAAACCAGCTGCAAGTGAACGCTTGGTTTCTGATGCAGCTGTGGCGACTTCTCAAGCGGTGTTAAAAGAAATGATGGCGGCCATGCCACGTCAAAAAGTAGCATCTCCTGCAACGCGTGGTGGCACAACGCTCGAAGACTTGGTGATTGAAGCAATTCGTCCATATCTTTCGGAGTGGATGGATAAGAATTTGGCGACCATTGTAAAGCAGTTGGTTGAGAAGGAAATCAAACATTTGATTCCGCGTGATGTTGAATAGAGCTTATTTTATTGGGTATAACTTGGTGCAGATATTAGCTCTGCGCTCTATTTCTCTATTTTTAACTTCATTTATTTCAGTAGTGTGTATCGTAAACGGTGCAGTTGCACAGAATGCTGCGGTAGTACAAGCACCTCCTGCGCCTCCATCTTCTGATGAGCTTCCTCCCCTTCCACAAGATTCAAGCACGCCAAGCTTCTTTTCAGGCATTTTTAGTGATGATGAAAAAGAGGAGCAAACAGAAGAGGCCGCTGCGCCGGTAGCGCCTGCACCTCCTGCTGCACCAGTGGCAGAAGCACCAAAAGCACCAGAGCAAAAAAAAGAAGATAAGCCTGCGGCCGCTGTTGCCGATGTGAAACCAAAAACCATTCCTATACCTAAGCGTAAGCCTTTGGATCGTTATTGGTCTCAAAACTTGCCGCGTACTATTTCAAAGCGTCATTACTCGCAAGAAAATAGCCATTTGCCACCTGCTGCTTACATTGAAGAACATGTGCACTTGCTCTTTAACTCCATTGCGCAAGGCAATGTGCCGGTTGTAAGGGCACTGGTGGAAAAATACAAAGGTGTGGATGTGCGCGACCGCGAAGGGAATACGCCGCTACTTTATGCCGCATCGCTTGGAAATATACAAATTGTCACGATGTTAATTGGCATGTATGCTGATCCTAATGTGCATAATGTTTATCAAACCACTCCACTTCATGCCGTAGCAGCAGCTGGAAGAGCCGATTTAACCTCACTGCTTTTAAAAGCAGGTGCGCCTGTGAATGAGCAAGATCAATCTGGCATGACGCCGCTGATGATTGCTGCTGAGCGCGGTTTTGGCGGAGTAGTTGATTTGCTTTTGGATGCAAATGCTAAGTTTGATATTCGTCGCAAAGATGGAAACACCGCCCTGCACCTTGCGTGCATAAACCCTCTGCCGCAAACATGCTATACGCTTTTAAAGCGTGGTGCGAATACTGAGTATCGTAACTTCGAGGGGCTCACACCCTTGATGCTCTCTGCTAAGCTAGGGAACGAGCAAACAACAGCGTTATTAATAAAAGCGGGTGCGGATATCTATGCGGCAGATGCAAATGAAAGAAATGCGGCACATTTAGCGGCATCGAGTGGTTACTCAGAGCTTTCTCGGATGATTGAATCAGAGGGCGTGCGACGTAAAAAGCTGGCGGATAGAATGCAGGAGATTCGCACCTATGGGCGTTATCAACCGCATGAAATACCACCAGAAACCCGCATGTATGAAACCGATCAGGCGGCGCCGATGGTGGCAAAACGTAAAAATGGAATTCCTCTTCCTGTCGCCAAGCCAGATAAGGCGATGTTGCAGGCCAATGCGAATGCGAGCGGTGAAAGTGACTATTTACCAATGTATAAAGCGCCTGTGCCAAGATATCAGCAGCCTTATCCTGTCTATAACTATCAAGGTGAACCACTTGCTGCACCACCTATTACAAGTGGAACAGTTCCGGTTTACCCGCCTGCAGGTGCAGCGGCACCTACATATGGTGCACAAACCATGCCTTATGGGGGTGTTGCTCCTATGAATCAGCCAAATCAGCCTCCTGCTTCGGCTTATGGGCAGCCGATGCCACCACGTGCTACTATGCCACCTCAGCAGCCACCGCAAAATATCCCGCCATCTTTAGTGCCTACTGAGCCAATTCCCGGTGGAAATGATCCAATGCGCATGTTCCGTTATTTTTAAAGGTGTAATCATCTATGGCTAAACCGCAAGCTATTTCGCGTTTTCATCCGGTGTCACTCATTATTTCAGCGGGTGGCGTGGGATATATTCCTTTTGCACCCGGTACGTTTGGTAGCATGGTAGCGTTGCCTATTGCGATGGTGCTCTATCATGGTTTTTCATTCCCAACACCGTTGATAGGAATGTTGGCGGGTATGATGCTAGCCGCGGTAATCTATATCATTGGCACAAAAGCTTCCGCCATTTATATGCAGCGTACTGGCACGCACGACCCTTCTGTGATTGTGATTGACGAGGTGGCAGGGCAAATGCTGGCGCTGGCTATTATTAGCCCAATCCTATGGGGAAGTGAACTTTCGCCTGAATATCGCTGGATTGTGTTACTTTCTAACTTCGCACTCTTTCGCTTTTTTGATATTGTAAAACCTTGGCCTGTTAGCTGGGCAGATAAAAAACTGGAAGGTGCACACGGTGTGATGCTCGATGATATTTTTGCAGGAATCTATGCAGGGGCTTTGCAAATACTCGTTATGAGTGTATTGCTAAAATAGTATAAAAAACACATGCAAGGAGAGAGGCATATGTTGTTTTCACCTGAATTACAGCAAAGGGCAAGCAAGCTAGTGGCGAAAGCAACCAAGTCTGGCTTAAAGATTGCCACTGCTGAATCGTGCACCGGTGGTTTACTTGCCGGTTTGATTACGGATATTTCAGGCGCTTCAAAGATGTTTGAATGTGGTATTGTCACCTATTCTAATCGCGCCAAGATTGAGCAACTTACCGTTCCATCCTATTTTATTGAAGAATTTGGCGCGGTCAGCCGCGAAACGGCTATTGCAATGGCAGAAGGGTTGCTACTGATTTCACGTGCCGATTTGGCAGTTTCTATCACAGGTGTTGCAGGCCCCGATGGCGGCACAGCAGAAAAGCCGGTAGGCACGGTATTTATGGCGCTTGCAAGCCGTACACGCGCTACAAGCGATAAGCTCTACACATTCTCAGGTAATCGTGAGCAGATTAGATTGCTGGCGGTAGAAGCAGCGCTGGAGCTTTTGCTTCAACCATTTGCAACTAAAAAACCTTAATGCTTCAAACGCTAGATATGTAGCGCTTTACCAAAGGCATCTAGTACTGATTCATGCAACATTTCTGAAAGCGTTGGGTGCGGGAAGATGGTGTGCATAAAATCTTCTTCCGTTGCTTCCATGGTTTTGCCAACCAAAAATGCGCTAATCATCTCAGTCACTTCCGCACCAATTAAGTGTGCGCCCAGCAATTCGCCACTTTTGGCATCAAAGATGGTTTTAACCAGCCCTTCGGTTTCGCCCAGCGCAATCGCCTTGCCGTTACCCATATAAGGGAAGCGGCCAATTTTTAGCTCATGCCCAAGCTCTTTTGCTTTGGCTTCGGTTAAGCCAACTGAGGCAATTTGCGGATGGCAATAGGTACAACCCGGAATGTTTACTTTTTTCATTGGGTGAACGTTTAGCCCTGCAATTTTTTCGATGCAAATAACCCCTTCATGGCTGGCCTTTTGTGCTAGCCACGGTGCGCCCGTCACGTCGCCAATGGCATAGATGCCCGGCTCATCGGTTTGTAAATAGCTGTCGGTCACAATATG
>CAYGPX010000091.1:0-6536 GCA_964351935.1 uncultured Rickettsiales bacterium
GAATGATTGAACCATTGGCACGAAGCTTGGCATAATGATCTTTACTTTCAATGGTTGCAGCAGTTTGATCAAGCACTGCAGATTCCATCTGGCTTGCCACCATGCGCTTCCAAACCAGCGTATAAAGCGCTAACTGATCGCTATCGACATAGCGCTTCACCTCATCAGGGTGACGACGCACATCGGTTGGGCGAATGGCTTCGTGTGCCTCTTGTGCATTTTTGGCTTTAGTGGCATAAAAACGCTGCTTCTCCGGTAGATAATTCTTGCCATATTTGCTTTCAATCATTTTGCGGGTGTCGTTAATCGCATCTTGTGAAACGGTTACACCATCGGTACGCATATAAGTGATAAGACCCACCGTTTCGCCGCCAATATCCACACCCTCATAGAGCTTTTGTGCCACCATCATCGTACGTTTTGCACCAAAGCCAAGCTTTCGCGAAGCCTCTTGCTGTAGCGAAGAGGTTGTAAATGGAGGTTGCGGGTTACGCTTGCTCTGCTTGGTTTCTACATTGGTAATGTGATATTGCTTACCTTCAAGCTGAGCAGAAATCTTAAGCGTATCTTTTTCATTATTAAGGTCAAACTGCTCTAGTTTCTTACCATCCACATGCGTTAGGCGCGCTGAAAATTTTTCTTTACGCTCGGTGAGCATATCCAGCTTAACATCCCAAAACTCTTGCGGAACAAATTGTTCAATTTCACCTTCACGCTCGCAAATTAAACGCAAAGCAACTGATTGCACACGCCCAGCTGAGCGGCTACCTGGCAATTTACGCCACAACACAGGTGAAAGGGTAAAGCCCACCAAATAATCCAGCGCACGACGTGCCTGCTGTGCGTTAATCAAATCCATATCCAAATCGCGCGGATTGGCAACGGCATGCTGTACGGCTTTTTTGGTAATTTCATTAAATGAAATACGGTAAAGCTGCGTATCTTTTTTTATAAGTTTTTTCTCGCGCAATACTTCCACCACATGCCACGAAATAGCTTCTCCTTCACGGTCAGGGTCAGTCGCCAGATAGATGATATCTGCTTTCTTCGCAGCATCGGCAATGGCTTTCACATGACGCGTTGAATCAGCAGAAATTTGATAATGCATGGTAAAATCTGTATCCGGCTCTACCGAACCATCTTTAGACGGAAGGTCGCGTATATGACCAAAAGATGCCAAGACATAATAGTCTTTTCCCAGATATTTATTAATCGTTTTAGCCTTCGCTGGAGACTCTACAATAACCAGATGCATTCTTTTCTCGTTTCTGTTGTGCTTTATATTTTATGAGCCTCTTAGCTCATAGCAATTTATTTTATGACTCATCTCACCCACGGGTTAGCAATATGCTATAAAAAGATAAGTACGTGATATAGTTAGTGGAGAATCCACGCAAACGCAAGGCTTAGCAGAAAGATCGCTCGCTATTTACCTCTCTAAAAGCCAACATCCTGCTTCTTAGGTGCTTCAAAGCTGCTTTCATCAAACAATAATGCCACGCGATTTCCTGCATGACGCTCTAACCTGCCCGCTAACTCAAGTTCCAGCAGAATCGTCAACACCACAGATGCACTAAAACCAGTTTGAGCAATAATTTCATCCACTTCTACTGGGGTACTGCTTAATTTCTCAAGCACCAGCGGGCGAGCACCGTCTGCTTCATGCTCTGAGCCGCTGTAAGGAGAAGCTTCTGCAAAATCGTCCGCTTGAAAATCAAACAAGCCATGCTCACCCTGCACAATTTCAAACGGCTTTGCTAAGGCTTGCACAATATCTTCTGCTGATTCCACCAAGTGAGCACCTTGTTTTATCAATCCGTTTGTGCCATTGCAGCGAGGATCCATCGGCGAACCCGGCACTGCAAACACTTCACGATTTTGTTCCAGTGCCATTCTCGCGGTAATTAACGAACCAGACCCTTGGCTGGCTTCCACAATCAACGTACCTTGCGAAACACCTGAAATAATTCGATTACGGCGCGGAAAATGCTGGCTACGCGGCACTGCACCCAGTGGCATTTCGGCAATCACCGCACCTTTTTCACAGATGGCTTTAAACAAATCAGCATTCTCAGGTGGATATAGCCTATCCACACCACCTGCTATCACTGCAATGGTGCCAGTTTCTAGTGACCCGCGATGCGCGGCTGTATCAATCCCTCTAGCAAGGCCAGAGGCTACCACCCATTGGCGCGTTCCAAGCTCGTGCGCTAAATGCTGCGCAAAACGGCAACCATTGGCCGATGCATTACGCGCCCCAACAATGGCGATACTGCGTTGATTTAACAACTCAGCACGTCCAAGCACCGTAATTAGCGGCGGGAATCCCTTGGTTTCGCGCAGCAAGGCGGGATATTCAGGCTCGCACGCGGCGATAATCTTTCCACCCATTTTTGCAATAACTTCAAGCTCTCTTACCGCTTCACTTTCTTTGAGAATCGTAATCGGTTTTTTACGCCCACCGCGTGAAGAAAGACTAGGCGCCACATCCAATGCTTTTTGAGCACTGCCATAAATAGATAATAAATTAAAAAAGCTAACAGGACCTACATTCTCGCTACGTGCCAAGCGCAGCCATGCGATGCGTTCTTTATCTGATAAGGGGTGTAGCTTCATGCACTTTCTCTCCATACACGCATCATAATTGCATTCAAGCTAAGATAATTACACCAAAAGCGCAAGCAAAAGCCTCATTTTTCACGCTCAAGTTGCTTAGCAATCATACAAAACTGCTCTACGCTGAGTTCTTCCGCGCGACAAGAATCATTAATACCAAGTTCTGCAAGCAGCGCAGAAGGATTATCACATACTGGCTTTAAGCTAGAACGAAGTACTTTACGACGCTGGCCAAAGGCTGCTTTTGCAACGTGTTCTAACATCTTATAGCTTCCCAGTAATAAAGGCGTTTTACGCGGAATAATAGATACCACCGAAGAAGTCACTTTTGGTGGAGGAAAAAACGCCGAAGGAGGAATATCAAAACATTTTTCTACATAACACACGCTCTGCGCCATCACTGAAAGCCTGCCATAAAGCTTATTTTTTGGCTTGGCGATAATGCGATCAACCACCTCTTTTTGAAACATCAGGGTAAAGCCGTCAAATGCATCAAGATGTTCCAGCCACGAAAAAAGTAATGGTGTTGCCACATTATAAGGCAAATTGGCAATAATTTTACGCGGTTTTGTTCCAAGCGTATGCACATCCATCTTAAGCGCATCGCCTTCTATTAATGATAAACGCCCATTAGCAGAAGGTAGTAAATATTCATTAAGGGCAGAAAGGCAGCGCGTATCGGGGTCAATCGCGATAATTTCTTTTGCATCAGATGCCACGATAGCACGCGTGAGCGCACCCGGCCCTGGACCAATTTCAATTACACTTCCCTTGCTGATATCCCCCGCATAGCGAACAATTTTACTCGTCAAATTCAGATCAAACAAAAAATTCTGACCCAACGACTTCTTCGCTTGAAGCTCATAATTCTTGATAATATCCCGCATGGGGGGGAGTTGATCAATCATGATTTTTCTTTTCTAATGAAACGGGTATGCAGCAGCCAACACAACATTACTCCATGTTGTGTCCGCCATTCACTGCAACCGTTTCGCCGGTAATAAACCCGGCATCATCTGATACCAAGAACAAGATAGCACGCGCAATTTCTTCTGGCTCGCCTAAGCGTCTCATAGGAATTTCGTTAATCAGCTGTTCCATAACTTTTGCAGGCACTGCATCTGTCATGTCTGTTTTGATATAACCAGGTGCCACAATATTGGCAGTAATGTTTTTTACAGCCCCTTCACGTGCCAGTGCTTTGGTAAAACCAATTAAGCCAGCTTTAGCTGCCGAATAGTTGGTTTGTCCTAACTGGCCAGCTTGAGCATTGATAGAGCTGATATTCACAATACGGCCAAACTTATGCTCTCGCATCGGTAACATCACCGCCTTCGTCATATAAAAAGCGGAATTAAGATTAGTGTTGATTACATCATTCCACTGTTCTACGCTCATTTTGTGCAGCATAATATCACGTGTGATCCCGGCATTATTCACCAGAATTTCGACATGTTTGCCAAAATCATGCGTTATTGAATCAATCCCTTTCTGGCATGCATCTGCATCGCCAACGTTCCACTTGTAGGTTTTAATTCCTGTTTTTTCACTAAAGGCTTTTGCAACTTTATCATTACCCGCGTAGGTAGCAGCCACATGATAACCAGCATCTTTAAGCGCAACACAAATAGCTGCACCAATTCCTCTTGTGCCACCCGTTACTACTGCTAATTTACTCATCACTTATTCTCCTGTTTATCTCCAAACTTTATACGTGCATTAAACTATGCCTTTTCTACGCAAAGTGCAACCCCCATACCACCACCAACACATAAGGTAGCAATGGCTTTCTTTGCTTTTTTTGCCTGCATTGCATGAAGCAACGTAGTAAGGATGCGTGCACCAGATGCGCCGATCGGATGCCCAAGTGCAATCGCGCCACCATTAACGTTTATTTTACTTTCATCCCATCCAAGCTCACGGTTGACTGAAATAGCCTGTGCTGCAAATGCCTCATTAGATTCAATCAAATCCAAATCATTGAAATTCCAATAGGCTTTCTACAATGCATTTTTGACGGCCTGAATAGGCCGGGTACCCATAATTTCAGGAGCCACACCTGCTTGGCCAAAACTGCGTACATATGCAAGTGGTGAAAGACCTCTCTTCTCAGCTTCAGCAGCACTCATTAAAAGTAATGCAGCCGCACCATCATTAATGCCTGAAGCATTTCCTGCTGTCACCGTACCATCTTTACTAAAAGCAGGGCGCAATTTAGCAAGCGCCTCAGCAGTAACACCTGCACGTGGAAATTCATCTTTATCCACCACCACATCGCCTTTACGTCCTTTAATAGTAAAGGATACTATCTCATTATCAAACGCGCCGCTATTTTGTGCAGCTTCTGCTTTTTGTTGTGATTTAGCTGAGAATTCGTCTTGTTCTTCGCGTGAGATATTAAACTTCTGTGCAATATTTTCTGCGGTTGTTCCCATGTGATAATCATTAAAAACATCCCACAACCCGTCATTCACCATGGTATCATTTAAGCTGCTATTACCCATTTTGATACCACTACGAACATAGCTGGCATGAGGTGCAAGACTCATATTCTCTTGCCCACCGGCAATCACAATATTGCTATCACCCGCTGCAATGCTTTGTGCAGCAAGCGCAACACTACGAAGGCCAGAGCCACACACCTGATTCACCAACCACGCCGGCACACTAGTAGGCAGTCCAGCAGCGATAGAAGCCTGCCGTGCAGGGTTTTGTCCACAATTGGCGGTTAGCACCTGTCCAAGAATAACTTCCGAAACATCAGCACCGTCGAGTTTACTATTTGCCAATAGTGTGCTTATCACTTTTGCACCAAGTTCATGTGCAGGAACTGTTGCAAAACCACCTAAAAAATTTCCGATTGCAGTACGACGCGCATCAACAATTACTATCTCGTTCTTAGACATCTTCTCTCCTTCAAACAAACTGGCTATAGGGCTATATTAGTGAACGGGTGAGAGCGTAGAGCCACATACCCTTACAGGTCAAGTCTTTTTATCGTTTTTGTTAACCTTCTGTTAACACTTCAAGCATATGATGAGACTATGGTAGAGTGCCATACATAGGGCAAAGAGATTCAAGTAGAGGACGAAAGATCATGGAACATAAATTTTTAATAAAAACAGGAACCATGTTATTAACATGCAGCTTCCTAAGTGCAGCTAGCCTAGCAAACGCACAAGATACAAATTTTGACCACCTAAAAGGCATACAGGTTCCTTCAGCTGCCTATGGTGAAGGCATGAATGACGCACAGGCAAAACAACATCTCAAAGAAATGCAACAACGTTACGAAGAAAAAATGCGTACCATGGAAGAAAAACATAACGAAGCCATGCAAAACATGGAAGCCAAGAAAGAGCTTGTAGACGAACGCATGGATGCAAGACAGGAAAATATAGAACAAAAACAGCAGCAACGCGATGCATTTATGGAGCGACGCGATAAAATGCGTGAGTCTTTTCAAGAGCGTCGTGGCGAATTAAAGGAAAAACGCCAAGAATATAGAGAAAGCATGAAAGATAGCTTTCAACAAAGACGCGAAGCGATGAAAGGCAATGTACGTGATTACAGGGAAGAGCATAAAGGAATGCGGGCTGAACGAAGAGAAGAATTTAAAGAAAATGTTGGCGAGCGCAGAGAAAACTTTAAAGACCGCATGAGCGAACGTAAAGACAACGTCATGGAAAAACGAGATGCACGCCATGATCGCATTGATAATCGACGCGAGAAGCTGCAACAAAATGCCAATGACAAAGGTAGCCGTCTTGATAAACGACTAGACGAGCGTCGTGCCAAATTTCAAGAACGCTCAAATACAAGAAATCAAGCAGGTGCAGCAGTTAAAGACAGAGGCTATCGCGCTTAAAATAATTCAGTTGGCCGCCCCAATGCACCTAAAGATGCCGTAAAACGTGTAT
>CAYGPX010000092.1:0-6489 GCA_964351935.1 uncultured Rickettsiales bacterium
AACAGGGAAAATAAAAAGAGAAATTTCCGAAGGAAGAGAAGCGGCGAAGAGCGCTGTAAAAGAAGTAAAGCAAGAAAAACGTCAGCGAGGGCTAGAAGCTAAGAGTGACGATATGGAAAAGAGATTTGCTGAATTAGAAGCAAAGCTAGCTCAAACGCAGGGAGGTAAAAAAAGCCACGTTGAGCAATATCTGGAACAAAAGAATGCACCAGGAAAGAGTGTTAATTTAACATATATGCAATAAAAACCAGCACTTCAAAAGTTAAAATTTTTTACTGAAAATGCTTTAAGAATGATAACCATCTTGCGGCAAAAGTTAGAAGGCGTTATGATACGCCTTCTTTTTTATTGACTCGAGCGCGGATAATATTCCTCATATGCCCCATTCAAAACAGCTTTCCCCCATAGAAGATATTATTGCGGATGCGCGTGCAGGCCGAATGTTCATTTTGGTAGATGATGAGGATCGTGAAAATGAGGGTGATCTCATCATTCCGGCTGAAATGGCAGACGCTTCGGCAATTAACTTCATGGCTAAATATGGCAGAGGTCTGATTTGTCTTAGCCTAACGCAGGATCGTATCGATCAGTTGAAGGTGCCTCTCATGGCGCAGCAAAATCGTTCTCGTCATCACACGGCATTTACGGTGTCGATTGAAGCGCGCGAAGGTATTACCACGGGTATTTCAGCCGCAGATCGTGCCAGAACCATTGCGGTTGCTATTGATAAAAGTAAAAATGAGCAGCATATTGTGTCGCCAGGGCATGTGTTTCCTTTAGCCGCACGTGATGGTGGTGTTTTGGTGCGTGCAGGCCATACGGAAGCGGCAGTAGATGTGGCGCGCTTAGCGGGGCTAAATCCATCGGGCGTAATCTGTGAAATTATGAATGATGATGGCACAATGGCACGCTTGCCAGATTTAATTCCTTTTGCCAAGCAGCATAATTTAAAAATAGCAACCATTGCAGATTTAATTGCCTATAGGCGCAAGCATGAGCGGCTGGTGAAGCGTACTCTCGAAACAACGTTGAATTCTGCCCATGGAGGCCAATTCAACATGTATGTTTATACCAACATACTCGAGTATGCTGAGCATGTGGCGCTGGTAAAAGGTGATATTACAAGTAAAGAGCCAATGTTGGTACGGATGCATGCGCTGAATATATTGGGTGATGTATTAGGAGATAAGAGCGGCAATAAAACCAATGAACTGCAGCGCTCGATGGATAAAATTGCCAAGATAGGACGGGGTGTAGTTGTATTGCTGCGCGAGCCGCGTAAAAATAGCCTGTCCGAATTGGTAGAAAAACGTGATGTAAAATCAACAGCCGTAACAGCGGGAAAAAACCTTCGCGACTATGGAATTGGTGCGCAAATTTTACTCGACCTTGGTATAAAAAATATGCGCTTACTCACAAACTCACCGCGCTCCATTGTTGGTCTTGAAGGATATGGTCTTACAATTGAAGGCTATGAGTCTATCGATTAACCTAAGTTCGTATTTAGAATAAATATTATTGCCGGATTCAAAATCCACTTACCTACAGTTACTGTTTTGTGATAGAATAAATCTTCCAAATGTATTGGAAGGAGATATTGCAATGACAGCAGATATGATAGGGTTTCCGGGTGCGCCAAGGCTAAAAGATATGCCATATCGCTACGGCGAAGAACGACGTTTTGCCAGCGCTCTTCCAATTATTGAAACTGAAAATCAAAAGCATGAACTGGTTAAAAAAGGCACGGATGGACGAATTGTGCACCCATGGTCGCGTGCTAAAAACACTCATAGCAACGAAGTGGGTGTTCGCTACCCTTTCCCTCAAGGTCGCGATAATTTCAATAACACGGATGATCGTGTGGTAAGGCTCTCAACACTTTATAAGCTTCGTAACGGCCCTAATAACGGTAAATACATGGGGTCAAATATATTTGATTTTAGTTCATTCTACAAAGATCCTGAAACCGGAAAAATGCAAGGCGAGCCTTATGCTCATCAGCGCTATGCTGGTTCTGAAGCGCCATTTAATGGAGCAGATTACTATCGCATGGTGATGGATAATAACATGCGTGTTCTTGTTACGCTCTCTAATGCTAAGGATGAGCGTATTGCATGCCATAAAGGCGAATATGAAACGATGGCGGAAAAAGAGCGTCTACGTTGCCAGCGAGGAGGTGTCTCTGCTGAACTACATATACTGAGTAGTCGTAGAAAGAAAATAGAATTTGATGGTTATGTGGTGCGTTATGTATCGCAAACTCGGACAGAAAAGAATACAGGCATTATTGTTAAAACCTATGAGGTAACGCCCCCAGTTGGTAAAGTATTTGGATTAAAGCATATTATCTACCCTAAGTGGGTACAGTATGGTGCATCGGGTGGAGATGGGCCGTTATGTATTATTAATCATATCAATAAAGCACAAAGAGAGCTATTTGAGGCGGACGGTCGAGGTTTTAAGCTTGAACAATTTGGCATAGCGGTAAATTGTGTGTATGGCTGTGGACGAACGAACACAGTAATTTTAATGCACCAAATTGAAAAGATGGTGATGGAATTAATTAGAAAGCGTGCTTCAGGGTTAAAAGATATCAGAAAAGCCGTGCTTGAAGAGTTGGAGTACGAACTGCGCGTGGGTGCAACAACAGATGTTATTGTGGATGCCAGAGGAATGCGGCGCACCATTGCATCACTCACCATCAGCCGTGCAGCAGCCAAGCAAGTGGGGGAGCTGGAAGTCTTCCCGCGTGAGGTGGTGCTGCGTGAGCTTTCACTTGTGTAAGAGCTATGCTAGCAAGTAAATCATATTTTTACATGACTTTACCCAGCGATTAATGCTATACAGCAGCGCAAGGCTTAACCCATAACGAAGCGAGACTATGCCTAAGATTTTGATTGTTGAAGCCCGTTTTTATGAAACCATCGCAGATGATTTGGCAGCAGCAGCGAAAGCTGAGCTAGAAAAAGCAGGTGCAAGTTACGAAATATTAGCAGTACCGGGATGTTTTGAAATACCTGCAGCAATTGCTATGGCAATAGATAGCGGTAAGTATGATGCTTATGTTGCACTTGGTTGCGTTATTCGTGGTGAAACAAGCCACTATGATTATGTCTGTGGTGAATCTGCTCGTGGCATTAGTGATTTAGCGATGGAAGGTTATGCGATAGGCTATGGTATTATTACCGCTGAAAATCGTCAGCAAGCAAACGTACGTGCGGATGCAAAGCAAAAAAATGTAGGTGGACGCGCCGCTAAAGCATGTCTTGAGATGCTTTCGATTAAGCAATCATTTGCAGGATAAATAAAATGACGGATACCGATAAAATAACTACTGCACCAAAGCCGCCTCGCCCTGAGGCAATCAACATGCGTGTTGAAGCAAGAGTGGCTGCGATAAAAGCACTCTATAGTAACGATGTGAACGACGAGAAGAAAACGCCGTTGGTGTTGGCGCTTGATTTGCTAAGCCTCTATGAAACCTCAGAGTATGAAAACGAGACAAAACCTCATAGTGGTTTTTTGAAAGAACTGCTGGTGGGTGTGGCAGAGCATCAAACGATGTTGGATGAGAAAATTGCAGCGCATTTGCAAGCCGGCTGGAAGATGGAGCGGCTGGGTGTCGTAATGTGCTCGCTGTTGCGCGTTTCGGTGTATGAGTTGATGGCCTACGAAAAACTGCCAGTTAAAGTGATTATCAACGAGTATGTAAACATTGCACGAGAGTTCTTTGACGAGAAGGATGTGAAGTTCGTCAATGGTGTGCTCGATAAAATCGCCAAGGAAGTGCGAATTTAGTTAATCACATATCGCATACGTCGTCTTATGGATGAATTTGATATTATAAAGCGCTATTTTTCTCCGCTCAGTCAAGCAGAGAAGGGCGCCTTTGGCTTGAGTGACGATGCTGCGGTTGTCTCAGCGGATACTGCTTTAGAATCTGTTTATACAAAAGATGTTATGATAGCGGGCGTTCATTTTTTCGCAAATGATGATCCTGCTATGTTGGCGCAAAAACTCTTGGCTGTTAATGTTTCAGATTTAGCAGCCATGGGTGCTACTGTGCGTGGCTATATGCTAGGGCTTGCCCTACCTGAGCATACAGATGAAACGTGGATTGCAGCTTTTTCACAAGGTCTTTCAGAAGGGATTAAACGTTTTGGTGGTGCGCTACTTGGTGGCGATACCACACGGCATAAAGATGCATCGTCGCTTGTACTCAGTCTCACTGCCATAGGTGAAGTGCCAGTAGGCGAGGCGCTTAGGCGTGCAGGTGCTAAGGTGGGTGAAGATGTCTATGTTACAGGCACTATCGGCGATGCTGCACTGGGGCTTTTACTTCTAAAAGCACCCAAGAATGAAAGGCATCTTGATGCTCAATGCTTAAGCTATCTAAAGCAACGCTACCACTTGCCAACACCGCGCCAGCAGTGGGGAGTGGAATTGCGTACTATTGCCTCGGCCTGCATTGATATTTCGGATGGTTTGGTGGCTGATGCTGGTCATGTCGCAAAAAGCTCTTCTGTGGCGTTGCATATTGATGCAGAACTTATGCCTTGCTCTGAAGCAGCAAAGTTTGCGCTTTCTAAAGGAATAATAACGATAGAGTCATTGCTGACGGGTGGAGATGACTATGAATTGTTGTTTACTGCACCAGCTGCGGCTAGAAATGCAATCAAACAAAAAGCGATGCTTATTGAAACGCCCGTCACGCGTATAGGCAGTGTGGTTGAAGGTGAGGGGGTGCAAGTGATGCATTCAAATAAAATGCTTACATTTAAACAAGCAGGCTATCAGCATTTTTCCTAGCGCGGGGCAAGTACGTCGCGGTTTGAATTAAAGCGGCCAAGGTTGCCAAGAAGCTGCTCGATAATACTTAAGTCGTGCCCTTCCGTTGGGGTGATGTCGTCGGAAAGTGCCAGTTCTCTGGCGTTCTGCTCGTTATATTTTTTAGCACTCACCATGCGGTCATTTTCGTCAAAGCGGATAGCAATAATATCTTGTGACTTTAACTCCTTTGGTAGGAAAGCAACACTTTCATACTCGCGATGGATGTAATACCAAGTTTCTTCACCAAAATCAGACGTTGACGAGGGGGAGCCAAGTAAACGCATTACCCTTGGTTTGGTTGATTTTTCTTCTAAAAGTTTTGCAAGTGTGGCCTCATCAAAGTTATAACCACTGTTAGAAGGGTTTTTTACACAGGCGCTGGCTATTAGTATTACAAACAGAATTAATAGGCTGTGTTTCAAAAGGCGCAAAGGGCTCGATAAAAAAGAAATCATATTTTTCTGGATTTTCATATAGTTTTGGTTTATAGACTTCCGTTCCTGTCACCTATACAGGAAGTTTTATCATTACGCAAAGTAAATTCAGAATAACGGAAGTGAGCTATGGCTGTTCCTAAGAGAAAGACTACAAAATCAAAACGTAACATGCGTCGCTCGCACCACGCGCAGCCGCTAATCAATGTTGTGATTGACCCTCAAACTGGTGAGTACAAGTTGCCTCATCATATTTCTAGTGTTGATGGAACTTACAAAGGTCGCAAAGTGTTGATTGCTAGAAAATCAACAGATGAAGTAGCGACTGAAGTGGAAGCAAAAGCAGACGCTACCCTCTAGTTCTTTTCTAGTAGAAGAGGCGTTATCTAATCCACTATGGTAATCCATAGTGGAATATTTTTAAATGCTCTTGGGGTTTTGCGAAATTGGCATCGTCAGAAAATCAGAAAATAGTCATCGCATTAGATGTAATGGGTGGCGACCATGCTCCTCATGCTACGATTGAAGGAGCGGAGTTGTTTCTGCAAAACAACAAAAATGCCTCCTTTTTGCTATTTGGCAGTAAGCAAAAGATCGAACCACTGCTCTTAAAATCTAAAAAGCTTTCAGCTGTATCTAAAATCATTCACACAGATGTTGCTATTGCAGCGGATGAGCGTCCGTCTGTGGCCATCCGTCAAAAAGACTCCAGTATGCGGTTGGCGCTGAATGCTGTAAAGTCGGGTGAGGCACATGCCATGGTTTCAGCTGGTAATACGGGTGCGCTTATGGCTAACGCAAAGTTAGTGCTGCGTGCACTTGAGGGTGTACACCGTCCTGCCATTGCCGCGATGATTCCTACACGCAAAAACCCCTGTGTAATGCTGGATCTTGGCGCTAATATCGAATGTGATTCGGAAAACCTCATACAGTTTGCTTTGATGGGGGATGCTTTTGCTAAAGTGTTGCTCGAAATAAAAGCCCCTAAGGTTGGGTTGTTGAATATTGGTTCAGAAGATATGAAGGGGCACGATACGCTCAAGCTTGCTGCGCATGTGTTAAAAAGTGATGAGCATCCAATCAATTTCTGTGGCTTTGTTGAAGGTGATAGCCTTGCAAAAGGTCAGGTGGATGTGATTGTAACTGATGGTTTTACAGGAAATGTTGCTTTAAAAACAGCAGAAGGCACAGCAGCGGTCACAAAACTTCGAGGTATTGCTAGACA
>CAYGPX010000093.1:0-6456 GCA_964351935.1 uncultured Rickettsiales bacterium
ACAAATCAAAACCATGAGTCTTAAATAATCATCCAGTTTTTTGTTGTAGGATCATTTGTAAGTGGCTTGCCAAAAAGTAAATTTCTTAGTAGAAAACGGCACAGTGATTTGGTGATACATAACCTTTGAAAAAGAGATATTAAAACTATGACCGCAAGCGCAAAAAACTTAAGCAATAACACAGGCTTTCGTGCCGAGACTGATTCGTTTGGCGAATTGCAAGTACCTGCTGATAAATATTGGGGAGCGCAAACGCAACGCTCGCTGATGAATTTTAAAATTGGTGGCGAAACCATGCCTGCACCTTTGGTGCGTGCACTGGGTGTGTTGAAGTTGGCAGCGGCCAAAACCAATATGAAACTGGGTGTGCTTGATAAAGAAATCGGCAACGCCATGTGCAAAGCCGCTGAAGAAGTGGCCGAGCTTAAATTGCTCGATCATTTTCCGCTTGTGGTATGGCAGACGGGCTCAGGCACGCAAACCAACATGAACAGTAACGAAGTAATTTCAAACCGTGCGATTGAAATTTTGGGCGGCGAAGTTGGCTCTAAAAAGCCTGTACACCCCAATGACCATGTCAATATGGGGCAGTCGTCGAATGATACGTTTCCAACTGCGATGCATATTGCCGCGGTGGAAGAAATTCACCACAAGCTTATCCCTGCACTGGAAGGCCTGCGTGATGCGCTAAAGAAAAAATCGGAAGAATTTGCCGACATCATCAAAATTGGCCGCACCCATTTGCAGGATGCAACACCGCTCACACTGGGGCAGGAATTTTCAGGCTACTATACCCAAGTGGAATATGGCATTGCACGGGTGAAGAACGTGCTACCACGTCTTTATCAATTGGCACAAGGTGGCACGGCAGTGGGTACGGGCATCAATTCTAAAAAAGGTTTCGATGTTGCTTTTGCTAAAGAAGTGGAAAATATTACTAAGCTTCCATTTATCACTGCTCCTAATAAGTTTGAAGCACTGGCCGCGCATGATGCCATCATCGAAGCAAGCGGCGCACTCAATGTGTTTGCCGCAAGCCTGATGAAAATAGCCAACGATATTAGGTTGCTAGGCTCTGGCCCGCGTTGTGGTTTGGGCGAGTTGAGCTTGCCTGAAAACGAGCCGGGTTCTTCCATTATGCCGGGTAAAGTAAACCCGACGCAGTGCGAAGCTGCCACCATGGTGTGTGCGCAAGTGATGGGCAATCACACCACTATTACGGTGGCTGGCTCTAATGGGCATTTTGAGCTGAATGTTTTCAAGCCAGTGATGATTTATAATTTGCTGCAGTCTATTCGCCTTATTGCAGATGCATCCAACAGCTTTGTTGAAAACTGTGTGGAAGGCATTGAAGCCAACCGTGAGCGTATTGCGCAGTTGCGTGATGAATCGCTCATGTTGGTGACGGCACTCAATCCGCATATCGGCTATGATAATGCGGCTAAAATTGCTAAAAAAGCGCATAAAGAAGGCACAACACTCAAAGCTGCGGCCATTGAGCTAGGGCTTCTTACTGAAGCGCAATTCAAGGAATGGGTTCGCCCTGAAAGCATGATTGGTCCACGCGATTAAACAATGTTTCAAGTGCGCTGAGGGTTAGTTTCTTTATAAGGCTTATGCTTCATTAGAAAACCCCTCAGTTGTACTTGGTGATTGCTTTTATTTTTATTTACTGTAGTATGTGCGCGCTTTTAAAACACTCTTTTAGAGTGCAAAGGCAAGTATATGTTTTGTTATTTATAAAAAATTTAATGGCGGGTTCTTAAGTATGAAAAAGAAAGTTAGCACCAAAGCATTAGCATTTGGTATTATTGCAGCAGTTGCAATTGGTTATGGTGTAAGCCAACAAGCTACACAAGAGCAAGTAGCAGATGCACAAACAGCTACCGAAGCACAAGCTGAAGTTGCTCTTGAGCAAACAGCTGAAGCAGCACAAGAAGCAGCTCAAGCTTTAGAAGCTGGTGCTGAGCAAGCAAAAGCTGAAGCGAATGAAGCATTAAACGAGCTAGCGCCTGCTGCTGGCGAAGCTGAAGAAGCTGCCGGTGAAGCTGAAGAAGCTGCTGGCGAAGCTGAAGAAGCTGCCGGTGAAGCTGAAGAAGAAGCTGCTGAGCATGAAGCTGCTGAATAATTGCTGATAAAGCTCATAAATAATTTAGAAAGCCGGGTGCAAAGTTTTTGGTGCTCGGCTTTTTTTTTACTAAACCGAGAGATATAAATGCCTTCTAAAGACGCTTATAGGGCAAAATTCGTTTTGAATAGAGTCAAATAGGGTACTAATGTAGAGTGATGTGTGCTTTAGGGTTTATTTTCCTCTCTAAATGCGCTACATCATAGGCAACTTTTTTCGCACCTGCATATTATATTAAAGTGAGCTTATGCCATGTCGCACCTGTTTAATTTAATTCGTAAATCTATCCCTCCTATTCATAAGGAAGGGTTTGTTTTTATCTACATTTTTGCCGGAGTGACCGTCATCATAGGTTTAATTTCAAACTCCCTCGGATGGATTGGAACCATTCTGACACTTTGGTGTGTTTATTTCTTCCGCAACCCTGAGCGTGTGACGCCAGAAGGGGATTCACTCATTATTAGTCCTGCTGATGGGCTTGTCTCTAAAATTGAAGATGCGCCGCTTCCTAAAGAACTGGGCCGCAGTGATGGTGAGCTATTTACCAGAATTAGTATCTTTTTGAGTGTGTTTGATGTGCATGTTAACCGTGTGCCAGCTACAGGTGAAATTGTTGATTTGCACTACCATCCGGGTAAATTTTTGAGTGCAGATTTAGATAAAGCCAGTGAAGATAATGAGCGTCAAACGGTGTTGATGCGTACCGGTAAAGGACAAGATATCTGCTTTGTGCAAATTGCCGGATTGATTGCACGCCGTATTTTATGCGACCTAGAGGAAAAACAGCAAGTTAAAGCGGGTGAGCGTTTTGGAATTATCCGCTTTGGTAGCCGTATGGATGTCTATTTGCCAAAAGGTACTGCGCCGCAAGTGATTGTTGGGCAGCGTGCCGTAGGTGGTGAAACGGTGCTAGCAGATTTAGCATTGCTTGGTGATGCACGCAAAGGTGAAGTGCGCTAGAAGATTAACTCTGATATATGATTTTAAATAGAATAATCTTATGAAACCACCAAGACGATTGCAAGACTATCCAATAAACCGCCTGTTTCCTAACTTTATGACGATTGTAGGTTTGTGTGCGGGCTTGTTTGCGCTTAAATATGCCATGGTGCAGCAGTGGGAGATGGCCGTGGGGTTTGTTGCCATTGCCGCATTTATTGATGGTATGGATGGTCGCCTAGCAAGGCTTTTAAATGCCTCTAGTAGTTTTGGAGCGCAGCTTGATTCATTGTCAGACTTTGTAAATTTTGGTGTTGTGCCCGCACTTATCACTTACATGTGGATGACGCATGAAATAAAAGGCGCGGGTTGGGCAGTATCGCTATTTTTTATCATCTGCATGGCGCTACGTTTGGCGCGCTTTAACTGTACAATTGAAGACGAAGTCTCGGAAGAGGGGGATGACAGCGTTTCGCAAGAATTACGGACGCATTTCTTTAGTGGTATTCCTGCACCTGCTGGTGCCTTGCTTCTGCTTTTGCCTATGATATTGGTGTTTTTATCGAAGCAGGAAAGTTTTATCACGCTTCCAACCATTTCTCCAATTCAAATGGTGTTCTTCACAGGAATTATGTCACTGTTGTTGGTGAGTCGTTATCCTACCTATTCATTTAAGAAAGTGCGTATTCGCCGCGAGTTTGGCTCGCTAGTTCTGGCAATTGCTGCGCTGATTGCAATTGCCCTTATACTTGAACCATGGATTGTGCTGCCCTGCATTGGCGTGGTTTATTTGGGGATGATGCCTTTTAGCCTTATCCATTATTACGCGATGAAACATCGCTTAAGCTCGGGACTGTAAATTTATTATATCCTGTTTGTTCGTACAGCTTAAGGTGAATAATTGTGTTAGGCTTTTATTCTCTGGTGCTTGATAGATAAGGCGTAATGTCCTTTTTCGCAGATATATGCCGATTTTCTGGCTTGCACATCGTTTACCATCACGGCCAATTTTCTCTCTTTGTTTTTATTATGTTTACAAACTTTTCTAGTTTTGTTAACTTTTTGTTAACTTTTATGTGCTAGTAAGGCTGTTAGTGTGCAGAAACCCTGATAAACTGGAGAGTTCCATGGTTAATCTTACTTCAATCAATGATGCTACTATTTTTGATAATAAGGCATTACTTCTTTCAAAGAAGCTGTCAAATAAACGCTGTGAATTAAATATTTCAGTGTATGAGATTGCGCAAGCAATCGGTATTTCCGAAGAAGAATATATCGCCTATGAAGATGGTGTGGAAGAAATTCCTGCTAGTGTACTTTTTCTTGTATCGGTTATTTTAGATGGTAATCCGCTAGCCTATCTTGAGCTATTAGAGTCAGATTTCTCTACTGCTTATGGACAGGGAATTCACGCCGGATTCAAAGCAAGTTAGCTGCGAAGCGAAAGAATATTCGTTGCATATGCGCTCTGGCCGCCTTTAAAGGTGGCCGAGCCTGCAACCAGAACATCTGCGCCTGCTAAAATCACTTGGCGAGCAGTTTCAGCATTGATGCCACCATCTACTTGTAAATCGATGGATTTGCCAGTAGCGTTAATTTTTTCACGAATGGTTTTTATCTTTGGAAGTTGCGATTCAAGAAATGCTTGTCCGCCAAAGCCGGGGTTTACTGTCATCACTAACACCAAATCCAGTTCAGGCAGAATATAATCCAAAACCTCAGGTGAGGTGGTTGGCACAAGTGACACACCTGCTTTTTTACCAAGCGATTTAATCACTTGGATGGTTCGATCCAAATGGATGCAAGCCTCAGCGTGCACCGTGATGATGTCTGCTCCCGCATTAGCAAATGCTTCAAGGTAGCGTTCTGGCTTTTCAATCATTAAGTGAACATCAAATGGCAGAGAGCTGTGAGGTCGTAGTGCTTTCACTACATCAGGGCCAATGGTAATGTTTGGCACAAAATGCCCATCCATCACATCAATATGCACGTAATCTGCGCCAGCTTCAGTGATAGCGCGCACTTCCTCTCCTAGCCGAGCAAAATCGGCGGAAAGAATGGAAGGGGCTATTTTTATTGGTGCTACATTACTCATGCTACTGTTCATACGCAAACTGGGTTTAAAATGCAATGCCGATTTCAGCCGTGTTTGGCTCAACTTCCACCTTAAGCGGCATTTTGAACAAATTGTTCACCTGCATCCAAACCATACATTGAAAGCAATGGAGCATCTTCTACGGTAGCATTTAAATGGTGATGAAATCCGTTAAAACGTGTGCGAAGTGTTGCGCCATAAGCCCCAAGTTGGCCAATTTCTATATAGTCCCCTTCTTCATATCGGAAGGAAGATAGAATGGACCTTTCATAAAATCCATGCTGTCGCAAGTTGGGCCATAGAAGCTGAATGCCGTTGTGCGTTCCGAAAATTTTCCGTTTAGGCGGATTGGTTTTGTCGGGAATATAAAGCCGGGTTGGCCGGCATCAAACAAGCTGCCGTAAGTGCCATCATTAATATAAAGATGATGATCTTTTCGAAGCTCAACCTGCACCAGTACCGAGCCGCTTTCGGCGACCAGTGCACGGCCGGGTTCGCACATTAATTCGCAATGAGAGCCAAGAGAAAGCTTTCCTACTTCACGGTGAATAACATTCATGAAGGTGCTAAGTGCGGGTGGCGTCATGCCTGGGTAAATGGAAGGAAAACCGCCGCCAATGTCAAACTTATCAATAATGACACCGGCTTCTTTTATTAACTGGCCGGAGATGACAATCGCTTGACGATAGGCATCAGGGTGCATGCATTGCGAGCCTACATGGAAACAAATGCCAAGCTTTTTTGAAAACTGACGGGTGCGCTGCAAAAGTGGCACCGCTTCTTCAGTAATAACACCAAATTTACTGGAAAGGTCAATTTCAGAAAAGGCATTAGGAATGGCAAGCCTAACATAGAGGTTTAAATCAGTTGCGTGATTGGTGCATTCCATAATTTTAGTAAGCTCGGCTTCGCTATCAAGTGAAAAATCACGGATGCCATGGGTAAAGTAAGCTTCACTGATTGAGTTTCTGCTCTTTACCGTATGCATATAAAATAGCTTAGCATCATCGCCAAAAAGCGAGCGGACGAGTTCAATTTCATTGAGCGATGCGACGTCAAAATGGTTAATGCCAGCCTCAAACAGTGTTTTTAACACTTGCTCGTCAGGATTGGTTTTAACAGCATAAAGCGTGTTGCCATGAAAGTTATTACAAAACCAGCGTGCAGCAGTGGTTATGGATTCGTGGCGAAAAATATGAACAGGAGTGGAGGGTGCTAGAGACTTTGTAAGCTCTTTAACGGAAGCGAAATGATGCATTTCATAAAGCCTCTTCAATAAGGTTGAATACCCCCG
>CAYGPX010000094.1:0-6440 GCA_964351935.1 uncultured Rickettsiales bacterium
CTTGTAGACAACTACACAATCAGCGCTCTATCTAACTCGCTTTTACTGGGCGCGTTGACCGCAACAGTTGCAGCAAGCATTGGTGTATTTCTGTGCGTCTTAATGCGTTTTTACCCGTCTTCGATATTGACCTTAGCAACACGATTTGCAACAAGTGGCTATGCTATGCCGGGTTCTGTAGTGGCAGTTGGTATTTTACTACTGCTTATTATGCTCCAAAACCATGTCTTTGATGGAAAAATGCTGCTCACTGGCACTATTGCCGCGATGGTGTGGGCATGTAGTTTCCGCTTTCTGACCATTAGCTTCAACACGACCGAAGCAGGCTTAACGCGCATTACGCCCATGATGGATGAATCGGCAAAAACATTAGGACATACACATAGCAGCATTGTACGCTATATTCATCTACCGCTCATTTCCAAGAGTATTCTGTTTGGTTTCTTGCTGGTATTTGTTGATACAGTGAAAGAACTACCGGCTACCATTCTTTTCAGACCCTTTAATTTTGATACGTTAGCCATCAGAACCTATGAACTGGCAGGAGATGAGCTATTGCAGCGAGCAGGTCCATCTGCCTTAATACTGGTATTATTTAGTATGATTCCTATCTTTTTACTTTCAAGGCAGATAGGAACTCACCAACTGGAGCGAAAAAATCATGGCTGAGCTTTCCCTTTCCGATATTAGTTTTCATTACAATGACAGGAAAGTACTGGATGGAATTAACTTTACCGTTAAACCGGGGGAGCTGGTGTGTCTGGTGGGGCCATCAGGCTGCGGAAAGTCTACCTTATTACGTCTTATTGCAGGATTGACGCCACTTCAGTCTGGTACTATCGAGGTGGGCAGCACAGTTGTGGCAGACAATAAGCATCATCTGGCACCAAAAGATCGGCATGTTGGCCTCGTTTTTCAACATCCGTCGCTCTTTCCGCATTTAACGGTTGGACAAAATATTGCCTTCGGAATTAAGCACTTAAGTAAAGAATACCAGCAAAAGAAGGTAGGCGAATTACTCCAGATGATTAATTTAGAGCAATATGCGGATCGCTTCCCGCATACGCTCTCAGGAGGTCAGCAACAGCGTGTTGCGCTAGCCAGAGCATTAGCCCCTGAGCCAAAAGTGATGTTGCTGGATGAACCTTTTGCCAACTTAGATTATCGCCTACGTCGTGATATAGCAGAAGAAGTGATCGCCGTACTGAAAGAAGCAAAAATACCTATTCTTATGGTAACGCATGATCCCGAAGAGGCACTGATGATGGCAGACCGCATGGCGCTGCTGAGCGACACTGGTGCCATCAGACAAATAGGAGAACCTGAGTTACTTCATAACCACCCCGTTGATATTGAAGCCGCAGCTTTCTTTGGGCCAATTAATCGCATTCCCGCCACTATCGAAAGGGATAAAATCATTTCTCCTCTGGGTGAACTTCCGGCCAAGGAATATCTTAACAAATATCAAGACGGACAAAATGTGCTCATCGTAACACGACCAGAAGGCTTATGTATTAATGCCAGCCATGATCGGTGCGTGAATGCAGTGATTAGCAACATACGTCATACGGGTGCCGGCTGGCTGATTAGTGCACAGGTCGATGAAAATATTTCAGTTCGGTTCCATCATATCTATGGTGATTGCCCAAAAGCGGGTGATAGTGCCTGCATCAGCTTTAAAGCACCGCATGTGTTTGTGTTCTAACTTTCTTATGGATAAAATAGAAAAGATTTTCACCGATAAGAGTCTGAAATTAACCAAGCAACAAGAACCTATCGCCCCAATTGTATTAGATAAACATGAGTCGAGTTTTTATAATTAACCTGAAAAGTTTTATTTGCAAATTTATTTAAACCTCAAACGAGCAAAGCGTCTGCTGCTGTAACGCCTCAATCACTTTCTGAACAAAAAAATAGTAATACCAGATAGTAAGGCTGAAACCTAAAAACTTACTCATTTAAAATTTTTTGATTATGTTTTCGTTTAATCAAGCTTTCGTGGCTTTTGTTGTTAAGGTGATTTATGTTTAAATAAATATAAATTTCTTATGTAACATTCACTAAAGCAATACATTATGACACAAGCGCGCAAAGGCTGGAATTTTGACAACAGCTACATAAGGCTTCCTAATCACTTTTACGCCAGAACAGAACCGGTTGTAGTGCAAGAACCTTCTATTGTTATCATCAATAACACTTTAGCAAAAAAGCTTGGCATAAACCTTGATGGGTATTCACAAGAAGAACTGGCAGAATTTCTTGCAGGCAATACCATCCCCCAAGGGTCAGAGCCAATTGCACAGGCCTATGCAGGGCAACAATTTGGGCATTTTACGATGTTAGGAGATGGCAGAGCACATCTTTTAGGAGAGCACATTACCCCTGATAACAAACGGGTGGATATACAGCTTAAAGGCTCAGGCAAAACACCTTTTAGCAGGCGTGGTGATGGACGAGCAGCACTTGGCCCAATGCTGCGAGAATATATTATAAGCGAAGCGATGCATGCGCTTGGCATCCCCACCACACGAAGCCTTGCTGTGGTGACAACAGGCGAAGCCGTATATCGTGAAACGATGTTGCAAGGCGCTATTTTAACACGTGTTGCAGCCAGCCATATACGCGTTGGCACATTTGAATATTTTGCTGCGCAAGAAGATAGCGAGGGCTTAAGGCAATTAGCTGATTACACAATTGATCGCCATTACCCCGAATTAAAAAACTCTGAAAATCCATATTTAGATTTAATCAAAGCAGTGATGCAGCGGCAAATTAATCTGATAGTAGAATGGCTACGCGTAGGGTTTATTCATGGTGTGATGAACACCGACAATATGGCAATCTCCGGTGAAACAATTGATTATGGCCCTTGTGCTTTTATGGATGCGTATGATCCACAAACCGTTTTCAGTTCCATTGATAGGAATGGACGCTATGCTTATGCCAATCAACCCCACATTGCCCAATGGAATCTGGCACGCTTTGCTGAAAGTTTATTACCGTTGCTACATGATGATATTGAAACAGCAGCAGCACTGGCCGAAGCAGTCATTCAATCGTTTAATGCTCCTTTTCAGAAAGCATGGCTTTCTATGATGAGGCAAAAGCTAGGGCTATTTGGTGAAGAAAAGCAAGACGAGCAACTGATTGGCGACTTGCTGAAGTGGATGCAACGCCATCACATGGACTACACCAATACGTTCCGCGCTCTGATTTCTAAAACCATACCTGAAGGAGAACCATATCAAGAAGAGGCATTTAGAAGCTGGTGGCAAAAATGGCAGGAACGACTTGCGCAGAACAGCAAACCGCTAAAATCTTCTTTCTGCCTGATGCGAGCAAATAACCCGATGGTGATTCCGCGTAATCATAAAGTTGAAGAAGCTCTATCTACAGCAGAACAGCATTCTGACTTCAGCAAACTTCACATCTTACTTAATGCGCTTTCCAAGCCTTATGAAGACATATCGGAGTTTGCAACATTTCGCAAACCGCCAAAGCCGGAAGAGCAAGTGATGCAGACTTTTTGTGGCACCTAATCCCAACTTACTTAAAGTATGGTATGAAGCAATTCATGCATAGAAAAAGGCTAACCACTAGCTCTATTAAATGCAATCGCCAAGATACGACGACAGAGCAGTAAATTCATGAAAGCATATTATACGTGGCTATAAGCTCATAGTGTTTACAAATAAGTATCCAACCAACCATATAGTTTCTGCTGTGCCGACAAGCGGTTGTGATTTGCTTTTAAAGCATTTTTCAATTGCTCAAGGTCGCTGGCAACATCAACATCGCCTTTTTCAGGCAATAATTGCACTGCAATGCCATTGCTAGCAAGATTGGCGCTAAGCTGTTTTAATGTATCGCTTTGGCTGTAACTCACATTCTTCCATATATGCTCTGCAATCGCTATTTTTGCAGCAAAGAGGTAAAATCCACCATCAAAAGCTGGGCCTATGATACAATCGTTAGGATGTTCATGGATTTTTTCTATAGCGTGAGTAATAAGCTCTGGCTCAAGTTGTGGACTATCTGTTCCAATTAAGATGACATAGTCATGCTTTTTAAGCAAAGTACTATAAATATGATGTAACCGCGCACCAAAGTCTCCGTCTCCCGTCCATAGGGTACTAAAGTTTTGCCATTCTTTATAATTTGCCGCCTTTTCTTCAGCCAGTGCCCAGTAAGTTGCAAAGCCTTCTCTAACTTGATTATTGGCTACACTCACTATTTCCGCCGTTGCTTCTACACTTAATATATAAAACTCCTCTGCCAGTGGCGCACCAATATCATTTGCCAGCCTTGTTTTTACTGGCGATAAGCTTTTAGTCTTTGCAAAAATAGCTAATGCTCCGCTCATGATACATGCCTGTTTCTAAACTTTTTCCACTCTGGCCATGCTTGCCTTATCCATAAATATTGATGCAGTAGCGTGGTTTTTAACCAGCCATATTTTTTATATTTTCTGGCACTGGTGTAGAGCGCAGCACCCACATGCTGCAGCGCAACATTTGATTGTCTTACTTTCCACACAAACATATGATCTTCACCATACGCTAAGTTTTCACTAAAGCCGCCAAGATGTTGAAATAGCTCTTTTTTTATGCAAAACCCTTGATCGCCAAATGGCACTTTTAACACGCGAGAACGAAAACGTGCACCCAAAGCATTTAAAATCATCAATGCTGTTGCATCGCTCAAAAAAGCTAGGTCAAAATAGAGCAAGCTATCGGGATGCTTTTCAATAGCACGGAGCAATGCAGGAAGCGTATCACTTCCCAATTTTGAGTCAGCATGTAAAAACCAACAAAACTCACCTTTCGCTGCGTTTGCACCGGCATTCATCTGGCTTGCCCTGCCCGCTTTACTGCTTAGAAAAGAAGTACGTTTTTGGGGCAAAGACACAAACTCTTTTGCTACCTCAAAGCCTTGCGATGTTACGCATATTATCTCTATATCATCTGGTATTATCGCCAAGTCAGCGAGCAACGATTGCCATGCTGTCTCGTTAGGTGCCAAAGGAATGATAATAGAAAGCTTTAACATGCTTATGCTCTTAAGACTTTTAGCAACTCACGTTTATTTTCGGGAATTGCTTCTCCCGGTGTGAGTAAGGCAAATTTAAGTGACTCCCGATAGTTAGCGTCGATTGCAGCAATCTCAGTTTCAAGCAACGCAAGCAGTAGCTTTTGTGCTTTTTGTAGCGAGCTACCATATCGGGCAATAACATCGGCAACACTTACGTGGCGCTTCGGGTCATCCATCCAGCAATCATAATCAGTAACTATGCCGATAGTCGCATAGCAAAGCTGCGCTTCACGAGCTAAAAACACTTCTGGTACGTTGGTCATGCCCACTAAATCGCACCCTGCTATACGCAAAAAGTTGCTTTCAGCTTTGGTGCCAAGACGCGGGCCATCTACACAGGCATAGGTTTTTCCCATGTGAAGTTTTATGCCCATCGACGTGGCTTTATCTGCTACCCAAGCAGTCAAGTTTTTGCACGTTGGTTCAGCCGTAGAAACATGCGCCGCCACACCTTCACCAAAATAGGTTTTTACACGCTCACCTTTGATAAAATCAAAATACTGACTTGGAATAGCAAATTCACCTGGATGAATATCCTCTCGCAAACTGCCCGTAGCTGAAAAACCCAGCACTTGTCTTGCACCCAGTTTTTTCAGCGCAAAAATATTCGCCCGATAGTTTATTTCATGCGGTAAATATTGATGATGCTGACCATGACGAGGAAGAAACAAAAGTTCTTTATTTTTATATTTTGCTTTAACCACAGGCGCAGAAGGCTTGCCAAACGGCGTTTCCACCGAAATTTCGTCGATAACTTCTAGTCCGTCAATTTTATAAATTCCTGTCCCGCCAATAATCGCAAGCATTAGCATTCCTTTCTATTTAGATATTCTCGTTTATTGCACTCGTTTATGCCGTAGCAATTTCTACTTCTTCCACAATTCATCTAGGCGGTTATCGCGTCCGCATCGTGAGCGATAAAAATTATAGCGAATTGGGTTGCGCTGATAATAATCCTGATGATAATCCTCTGCTGGATAGAACTCTTTGGCCTGAAGAATCTGCGTCACTACATTTGCACCTAGTTGCTTTGCAATCTTTTCTTTCGATTCTTCTGCAATTTTTCGTTCTTCATCATTTGCATAAAAAATTGCTGAACGATATTGTTCACCCTTGTCACAAAACTGCCCCCTATCATCTAGCGGATCAATATTCACCCATAAGGTGTCTAGTAGTGTCTTAAAGTCTATTTTTGCAGGATCATAAACAACTTGCAAAACTTCCATATGACCGCTTCCACCACTTGAAACTTCCTCATAGGTTGGGTTCTTACTCTCACCACCTGAATAGCCAGAGGTGGTAGCAAGAACCCCATCTAATTTATCAAAAGGTGTGTCCATACACGAGAA
>CAYGPX010000095.1:0-6378 GCA_964351935.1 uncultured Rickettsiales bacterium
AACGATCCCTGTCAGCCTGCTGCTAGTTGGTAAGCCCAATCTGTAAGAACCATTCTAGAATATTTGAAAATAATATGTTTAGCTGGTCGCATTTTTTGCAAGGTATTACGATGGTGCTTTCGAGTTGGCAACCTGAAAAGGTGGCTTACCCTTCTTTACGCGCGGCAACCGTTCTGCTCCACGATTGGAAAATAGCAGGGCGTGAGGTTCAATCTGTAATTAGCGAAAACAAACATGACAGAAACAAACAAAACACCAGAAAATCCGACTCAGGACCCAAACAAGCAACGCCGTCGTCGACGTAAACGCCCAAGTAGTGAAAGAACTCCTCATCAGGCACAAGGAGCATCATCTGCGCCTGAAAAGCGTCATGGTGCTTCCAGTTCTCAACGCACACATCATCCGCGCCATGTTGGGAAAAAACGTGACTCAAGCTATAGTAAACCAGCGGTGAGAGCGGTGAATAAGTCTGAGCGCACTCAAAATGAAGTGACCGAACTTTTATTGCCTTCGGCCTCTGCCTTGCAAGAGTTTGAGTATGCAGTAGAAGGTGGTGCAGAGCGTATGCTTTTGATTGCTAAAGCTGAGCAAGAGCATCGTCATAATTGGGAAAATCATGCGCTGAAAAGCCAAGTTAAAAGTCAGAGAATTGGATTGCTTTTTGGTTTAGTTATTTCACTTAGCACATTATTGCTGATTAAGCTTTTTGCTGATGCTGGCAAAGATGTTTTAGCGGGAACATTGGCAATGTCAGTGTTTGGTGCCATGGCGCTTGCACTATTTGTGGCGCAAGTGTTTACACCTAAAAAAGCATTTAAGAAGCGTTAATTGCGTTAGCGAATAACCTGATATTTACGGAATTAGTAAACACCCTCAAGTTTTCTTGAGGGTGTTTTTTGTTTTGGAGGTAGTTATGGCATATCTTATAGAATCGCACGCGCGTGCATGGGTGGGAACGCCATTTTTGCATCAAGGTAGAAAAAAACAAGTTGGTTGCGACTGCATCGGTTTGGTGATTGGCGTATTAGCCGAGGTGGGTATCTTTTTCGAGGGAAAGTCACCGCTAAAATTGGATGAGCGTGATTATACCATGCAGCCAGATGGCAAGCGTTTGCTTGCGGCGTTATCTCGCTACCTTGTTCCTGTTGAAATAAAAAACATGCAAGCAGGCGATGTTGCGTTAATGCGTTTTGAGCGTGAACCGCAGCATGTAGGGATTTTGGGTGGCGGAGGAAATAGTGGTTTAACACAAGCAAGAAACCTTTCGCTTATTCACTGCTATCAAGGTGTTGGAAAGGTGGTGGAGCATCGCTTGGATGAAAAATGGCAGCGTAGAATTGTAGCTGTATTTAAAGTGCCGACACACTCTTTCTAAATGATTCGCCGTTCAAGCATTTTATAATTAGCAAAATAATCGTGAGGTAAACCATGGCAACGCTTGTGTTAAGTGCGGCAGGAAATAGTGCTGCCGGAGCTGTTGGGCAGTTTTTAGGTGCTCAAATTGGAGGTTTGATAGATCAAGCTGTGTTTGGTGGCGGTGAGGCATCGGCTCGCCATGGTGCACGGCTGAAAGACCTTGAGGTGCAGGTTTCCACTTATGGAAAGATGATTCCCATTTTATACGGCACGGCACGCATTGCGGGAAATGTTATTTGGTCACGCCCAATAAGGGAGGTGGCCACCACCACCCAAGCTAGCAGTGGTGGAGGGAAGGGCGGTGGTGGCATTGGCGGTGGCTCTACTCGCAGTGCCAGCCATAGCCAAACAACCTATCGTTACAGTGCAACACTTGCGATTTCGTTGTGTGAAAGAGAGATTGCTGAAGTATTGCGTGTATTTGCAAATGGAAAGTCTATCAATCCTGCTGCGATGGCGGCGAGTTATACGCTTTATAAAGGCACAGAAACGCAAGAGCCGGATAGTTTAATACAAGGCTATGAGGGTGTTGGAAATGTGCCTGCCTATCGTGGACAAGCCTATATTGTGCTGGAGGATTTTCCGCTTGCAGATTTTGGGAATCGTATTCCCAACTTTAGCTTTGAGGTAAAGCGAAAATTGCTATCGCATGAGGTGGACGAAACGCCAGTGGAAGAAATGATTGAATCGGTGGTGATGATTCCCGGTTCTGGCGAATTTGTTTATGACGATACGGTGCAGTTTAATAAAGAAGGTGAGCTGGTGAATGGCAACTTTGTACAAAAAGGCTATGCGGAGCGTATAAATCAACATAATTTAAGTGGCCAATGCGATGCGCTTACTTCGCTGGATCAATTAGAAGAGGCTCTGCCTAATGTTGATTGGGTAGCAGTCGTTGTTACATGGTTTGGCACAAGCTTGGATGCAGGTGATTGCGAAATTTACCCCGGTGTGGAATATCAAAACGGAGCAGGCACTGCCCCTGATAGCTGGGCGGTGGGAGCTTATACGCGCAGCACCGCAAGGCTAATTACGCAAGTGGATGGCTCACCCATTTATGGTGGTACGCCCTCGGATGCCAGCCTTCTGCGCTACTTACAAGCACTCAAAAGCCGCGGCTATAATGTTTTATTTTATCCGATGGTATTTATGGATATTAGTACAAAACCATGGCGTGGGCGCATTACAGGCGATGCATCAGAGGTTGCAAATTTCTTTACAAAAACAAATGGTTATAATGCTTTTTTAAATCACTATGCAAGCTTATTAAAAGACGATGTAGATGGGTTTGTGATTGGCTCTGAACTGGTGGGGCTAACCGCGGTGCAAGATGGTGGTGATAATAGCTTCCCTGCTGTGGATGCGCTGGTTTCACTAGCGGCCACGGTAAAAAGCACGGTAGGTGAGAGCGTAAAAGTGACGTATGCAGCAGATTGGAGTGAATATCACCATGATGCAAATGGTTGGTATCATCTGGATAGCTTATGGGCTTCGGATGATATTGATATGGTGGGAATTGATGCGTATTTTCCGCTTGCTAATAGCCCGCAAGACACAACCTATAATGTGCAAAGCCTGATTGATGGTTGGACAGAAGGTGAAGGCTATGATTGGTATTATAGCGATGAGGCGCGCACCAATCAGGTAGCACTTTCGCAGGAATATGCGTGGAAAAATTTGGCATGGTGGTGGGAAAACGAGCACGTGAACCCTGATATGAATACCAGCGCTTGGGTGCCTGAAAGTAAACCCATTTGGTTTACTGAATATGGCTTTCCGAGCGTGGATGGGGCGGCCAATCAACCCAATGTGTTTGTTGACCCAAGCAGTAGCGAGAGTGCTTACCCGTATTATTCTGCCAAGCAGGTGGATTTTAGAGCCCAACGTGCAGCCATTACGGCAACTGAGCTGAAATGGGCAGATTCAGCGATGGTTGAGCGCAAATTTCTGTGGACATGGGATGCGCGACCATTCCCTTTTTGGCCAGATTTAACCAATGTATGGAGCGATGGAAATTTGTGGCGTACAGGGCATTGGGTGCAAGGAAAGCTTGGTCAATCAGGCCTTGCTAATGTGGTGGAGGAGATTGCAGCGCGCGTAGGGCTTACAAGTGCCGATGTTGATACATCACGATTAAAAAATTTGCTGGAAGGCTTTGTTTTATCTGAGCAGACTTCTGCAAGAGAGGCGTTGGGCAGTTTGCGTAGTGCCTATTTTTTTGACGCGGTAGAATCAGGCGGGCAGTTGGTGTTTGTGCCTCGTGGTAGTAATGTGGTGGCAGAGATTGAAGAGGTTGAACTTATTCCGCCTCGCAAAGACAGTGCGACATTGTTAAATATTACACGTCAACAAGAGGTGGAGTTGCCACAAAAGCTTGATGTGATTTATTATGATAAAGCACAGAGCTATCAGTTGGGAAATCAGCACGCACAGCGTATTTCAGGCGTTTCTACCAAGGCGTTGGAGACACTGCGTTTGCCATTGGTTTTAAGCGAGCAAGAAGCTAAACATTTGGCAGAAGTATCGCTTTATCAGCGTTGGCTTGCACGCACGCATTATCATTTTACCTTGCCGCGCGATTATTTAACGCTTGAGCCGACCGACATCGTGCAGGTGAATGTTGGCAACGCCAGCCATACCATTCGCATTAGTGAGGTGAATATTAGAGAAGGTGCGGTGCTAGAGGTTGTAGGTGTGGCAGAAGATGTGCTGGCATATCAATTTAATGTAGAAGCGGCTGCGGAATTGTTTTCACAGACCGAAGCAGAAAATAATATCGGAAAAACGCGGTTAGAAATTTTGGATTTACCTGCTTTTCCATCCGATAGTGGTGAAGTGGGATATTTACGGTTTGCAGTAGCCGGCTTAGAGAATAATTGGGCTGGAGCCACGATTTTTAGGGCAGAAGATGAAAGCAGCTATCAAGCGCTGATCACCACAGAAAATGAGGCTTCTATTGGTACGGCTGCAACGGCACTGGCAGAGGGGTCTATCGGAATTTTTGATCGAAAAAACACACTGACTGTGCTGCTTTTTGGCGATGCTAGCCTTTCAAGCGCTAGCGAACTTGCTGTGCTAAACGGTGCTAACACTGCTCTGGTTGGAAATGAAATTATTCAATTTACAACGGCAACATTGCTTGAAAGTGGCAAATATATGCTCTCTGGCTTGCTGAGGGGAAGATTGGGTACAGAATATGCGATGAGTGAACATAGCGCAGGTGAAAGGTTTGTTCTGCTCGATAACCTATTGGAAAAGAATGAAATATCAAATGCTATAATTGGGCTTGAGAGGCTTTATAAACCTGTAACAAGCGGAGCAACGCTTGCAGTGAGTGACTCGGTTAGCTTTACCTATCAAGCGCAATGTTTAAAGCCTTATGCGCCAGTGCATTTAACTGCTGTACGTGATGGGGTAGGAAACATGACGCTTGAGTGGATGCGTCGTAATCGCCTGCATGGCGAGTGGCGTAATGGTGTGGATGTACCAATTTCAGAGCGTGAAGAAATTTATGAGATAGATATTTTAGACGGTACGACTGTGGTAAGGACAATTTCAGGCATTACAAGTAGCACAGCAAACTATAGTGCTACTGAACAAGTGGCTGATTTTGGTGGGGTGCAAAGCACGTTGAGTGTGAAACTCTATCAAATATCTGAAATTATTGGCCGAGGGCATGCTGCGCTTGCAACGCTTTAATATTGGCGTGCTTGCACTGCGCTGCACAATCCTTTACAATGAAAAATGAGAGAAAACGCAAAATGAGCGAGAATTATGCGTATTGATGGGACGGGCGCTGCCAATAAATCTGGTTCAGCGAAAAAAGCAAGCGGTGCTAAGAAATCGGGAGATGTGTCTTTTAGTAGTTATCTTTCGGAGGCTTCATCCGCTTCAGAGGCAGAAAATACTGAACAGGCAAGTCAAGTTTCAGCGATGAGTTCTCTTCTGATGCTACAGGAAGTGGATGAGCGCGAAGCCGGGCGAAAGCAAGCCGTTAAAAAAGGCGATAAGGTGCTGCAATATCTGGACGAAATACGCCACTCACTACTACTGGGGCGGCTGCCACGTGAAGTGGTGAGCGATTTGCATAAATCGGTTGATGATTGGCGCGAGCGCACAGATGACCCCAATTTAAATGCCATCTTAGACGATATTGAGCTGCGAGCAGCAGTGGAACTTGCAAAAATTGAAAAAGGCAGAGCAAAACGAAGTGGAGCTCAAGCCTAAATATGTATCTATTGCTATGCGATAGATTAATCTAACTCGCGAACACCCTTTAGAATGCGCTGCTGTTCAACGGCAATGCGAATAATATCCTTCACCTGATGAGGGTTTTTTACGGCACGCACTACTAAAATTGGGGTTGAGCGATCAGATGATTCAATCACAATTGTGCCGCAGCCAGAGAGATGTTCAAAAAAACTTTCACTCGTTGCAAGATCTTTTACCCTGTAAAGCTCTAGGTTTTGGCGAATACGTGTGAATACCCCATATTGTTCAATAAGGCGTTCGCTGGTTAGGCGAAAGGTGTGGTGTTTGACTTTCTGCCAATGCCAGTATGCATAAATGATAGGAAGAAAAAATACACAAAGCGAAACAATGCCGTAAACATGCTCGTAATTGCGATGCCATGGCACCCCATATTTATGCCAAGCAAGGCGCAGTGGTATGAGTGCTGCTATAACTAAAATACATAAAATAAAGCGCCGAAGATTTATAATTTGTGAAGACCTGCCAACCCAAACGCTTTTTTCAGGAATATTGGGTGCTTCGTTAGCAGGTATGGGGGAATCTGGCATGCAAACCTTCAACTTATATTAGCGTTTATTAATTTTTGAGCTAAATTAGGGTGTGGGTCAAGCAAAATGAAAAGAAAATTTCCTTTCCATCATCTTGTGAGCGTTATAATATGCAACTTCGCAACGAATGAGAGCGGGTTGGAACGTGATGCAAATAAAATTT
>CAYGPX010000096.1:0-6322 GCA_964351935.1 uncultured Rickettsiales bacterium
TGTCGGGACAGTTAGATGTGTTTAAGAGACTGGCATGTCGCTACTTAGTTGGTATTTAATTTTCTGGAAAGCATGGAAGCTGAATTATCAACAAAAATTACTGCGTCGTTTTAATAAAGCACATGCAAAACGCCCTGATTGGCCGCTACACTTGGCGCAGGAAACCAATGCCAAAGGCTCGGTCGCTTTTATTTTAAAGAAAGCACGTGAAATTCACCCTACACTTTCCGGTTTAACAGCGAGTGATCGTCGTTCGCTGCTGACCATGCATCTGGTGCAAACGCTGGATAGTAACCGTTTATGGCTTGATAAAGGCCTGAATGTGCTTGCTTCTATTGGAAGTTCCGCGCCATTTATCGGGCTTTTTGGCACTGTATGGGGAATTTATGGCGCACTTACAGAGATTTCAACTGCTGGCGATGCAAGCCTGAGCGTGGTTGCCGGCCCGATGGGCGAAGCGCTGGTAGCAACTGCGGTAGGGCTTTTTGCGGCTATTCCTGCAGTGCTTGCCTATAACACTTTTGTGAGAACAAATCGCGTTTTGGTTCAGGACTTACGCCATGTGGCCGAACAGCTAACCGCTTATTTAAGCCTCGAAAATACACCTGAAGCACCTTCTGCTCATGATGATAAGCCTAAGAAAGTGCGTCTTGTTGATGGAGGTGCGCGCTAATGGCGATGCTGGGTTCAGGTTTTGAGAGCGATGACTATCAAGCACCAATGGCTGAAATCAACACAACGCCACTGGTGGATGTGATGTTGGTGTTGCTCGTGATTTTTTTGGTAACAGCACCGATGATTACACACAGCATTAAGCTAGAGCTTCCAAATGAAGCAGCCAAGCAAGTGCAGGAAAAGAAAGCCGTAACCGTTTCAGTGGATGCTGCAGGACAGCTTTATTGGGAAGATGCACCCATCACGCTTGAACAAATGGAAGATAAGATGTCAGCCTTAGCGGTGGAAGATGCGAAACACCCCATCCATTTAAGGGCAGATAAAAATACGAGTTATGGAAATGTCAGCCATATTTTGGCAGCAGCACAACGTTTTGGACTAAAAAATATAGGATTTCTAACCACGCCATAACCTACATTGGCACGCCTGTCGTTTCAATTAAACAACATTTCATAAGAAACAACTACCAACGCCTGAATATACATCGCTGGTTACTCAGCGTAAGTTTTAGTGGTGCTTGAACGCACATAATGTTATGCCAAGATTCTCTAAAAAACTATAATTCTCTACAATATCACTCATTTTTTGCCGAATTCACACAGCATCTTTGACGAAAAATAATTTTTTTAATGAATCGGGTTGACAGGCGATATTAATAATGATAATCACTCACCATCTACTCGATAACGATTATCATAATAGGATATTTATTCAGTACAAATAAGGCGTTTAGAGAGCCACGTATATAAGTTTTTTAATTATCAATAGGAGAAGTGAAGTGAAATCTTCCACCGTTAAGTTACACCAGCCATCAACCAAAGCGGTTATCAGTTCTAGCCAACGCAGTAGAAATTTTACCAAACGCGTCACTGTATCGTTGGCTGTTGCAGCTTGTGCTGCTCCATTATCAGCTCAGACAGCTGAACCTAAAACCAAACTGCCAACCGTTACAGTTCAAGCAGAAAAAGGTTCAGAAAATTCAGGCTATAAGGCAGACACTCTTTCTTCTCCTAAATACACAGCGCCACTTTTGGATACGCCCCAAACGGTGAATGTGATTTCATCTCAAGTATTACAAGATCAACAGGCGATGACATTGCGTGATGCTATGCGTAACGTTACTGGTATTACTTCTGCAGCAGGGGAAGGTGGCCCAGCCAACGGTGATAACTTTAATATTCGTGGTTTTTCAGCGCAGAATGATATGTTTATCGATGGCGTACGTGATATTGGTGGCTATTTTCGTGACAGCTTCAATTTAGAGCAAGTGGAAGTGGTCAAAGGCCCTTCATCTGCTTATGCGGGGCGTGGTTCTACCGGCGGCACAATCAATCAGGTAAGCAAAAAAGCAACGCTCGATAATTTCAACAATGCCGAACTGGCGGTTGGCACTGACTCACTTTACCGTGCAACGGCTGATGTTAACCACAAAATTCCGGGTTTGGAAGGCGCAGCGATTCGTTTGAATGCAATGATGCATTCAGAAGAAGTAGCAGGACGTGACGAAGTAGAAAATAACCGTTATGGTTTTGCACCCTCTATTACACTTGGTCAGGGGACTGATACCAGAGCAACTTTTTCGTATTTCTTCCAAATGGAAGATAATTTGCCAGATTACGGCATTCCTTACCTTAACGGTCGTCCTGCACCGGTGGATACCGAGAAATTCTATGGTCTGGTGAATCGTGATTATGAAGACAACGAAGTACATCAGTTCACCACTGAAATCGAACATGATTTTAACGACAACATGACGCTTAGTAATATTACCCGCGTGGGCACAGCGCGTAAGGAAAACATTGTCAGCCCACCAAGAAGCCCTGATTTAAATGCTGGAACTTACACAATTAACGGTCGTGATAAAGATAGTGAAAACAATATTGTGCTCAACCAGACCAATTTGCGGACGGATTTTGAAACGGGCACAATCAAGCATAGCTTAGTGAGTGGTGTAGAATTCAGCTACGAACGTTTCAATAACCGCGATAGGGATATTTCGAGTGTGACGGGTGTGAGTATTGTAAACCCTGATCCGTTTGCGACATTTTCAGGCACGATTAACCCGGGTGATTTTACCGAAATCGAAGCAAACAATATGGCTCTGTATGCCTTTGATACGATTGAATTAAACGAGCAATGGGAAGTGAGTGGCGGTGTGCGCTTTGATCGTTTTGATGCGGAAACTGCGGTTGAATCAGCTACAGGAGCTGCCACCACCCATTCGGAACGCACAGACTATATGACCAGCTATCGCGCAGGCGTTGTCTATAAACCACTGCCTAACGGTAGCGTTTATGCCGCTTACGGTACATCATTTGATCCATCTGCGGAGCCAGTTTCTACCTCAATTAGTTCATCTACATCCAGTCTGGAAAATATAGCACCGGAAGAAAGTGAAACCTACGAAATCGGTACAAAATGGGATTTCTTTGATGAACGTCTGGGCTTAACCTCAGCAATCTTCCGTACCGAGAAGACCAATGCCAGAACCCGTGCAACTTCTAGCGATCCTTTTGAGTTGACCGGTAAACAGCGTGTGGATGGTTTTGAGATTGGTGTTACCGGACAAATCACTCCTAAATGGGATGTATTTACCGGCTATACCTATCTTGCTAGCGAAGTATTGGCATCAAACAATGTTGCAGAAGTGGGTAATGACGTGAATCGTACACCAAAACATACGCTTGCAACATGGACCAGCTATCAACTAACGCCTGAAGTGGAAGTAGGCGGCGGTGTTTACTATATGGATGATCGCTTTAGTAACGATGCAAACACCAATAAAGTGCCTGATTACTGGCTGGTGAATGCGATGGCTGGCTATGAATTAACCAAAGAGGTTGATTTGCAGCTAAACGTTACCAACCTGTTGGATGAAGAGCATTTTGATTCTGTCGGTGGCGGACATACGGTTCCTGGTCGTGGAAGAACGGCAATTCTTAGTACCAGCTTGAAGTTTTAATTCACAGCAGTAGAACTTTATGGTTTAACGGATGCTCTCTTTTTTGAGAGCGTCCGTTAATGTTATAAAATAACAAAAGAGCAAACATTATGTTATTACATATCCCTGAAGTTCTCACAGCAGAGCAAGTTCAACATGCGCGCACATTGCTGGATAAGGCACAGTGGGTAGATGGCAAAGTGACGGCAGGCTATCAATCGGGCAAGGTTAAAAATAATCTGCAATTGCCAGAGGGGTCTAAAGAAGCGATAGAGCTTGGTGATATGATCGTAAAGGCATTGACGCAAAATGCGTTATTTATGTCGGCCGCGTTGCCATTGCATATTTTTCCGCCTTTGTTTAATCGCTATGAAGGCGGGGGGAATTTTGGCACACATGTGGATAATGCCATTCGTTATGTGCCGGGCAGCAATTTCCGTATCCGCACTGACCTTTCGGCTACACTTTTTTTCTATGACCCTGAAGAGTATGAAGGCGGTGAATTGGTGATAGAAGATACGTTTGGCACGCATAGTGTGAAACTACCAGCAGGCGACATGATTTTATATCCATCTAGTAGTTTGCATCACGTGACACCAGTGACGAAGGGTGCGCGTATCAGCTCATTTTTCTGGATTCAAAGTTTAGTGCGTGACGATGCACAGCGCACTATGTTATTTGATATGGATAATGCGATACAGCGCCTGAATGAAGACAATCCAGAGCATCCATCGGTGGTGCAATTGACGGGTATTTATCATAATTTACTGCGTGGTTGGTCGAATACGTAAGGATATGACGATGGGAATAAAGAAGAAAACATCAAAAAAGAAATCATCTGGCAAAGGATTTTTCCGCCACTGGTCGCATGAAATCCACTTGTGGGTTGGGCTAGCAGTGTGTCTGCCAATGCTGCTGATCGGCATTACCGGCACTATTCTGGTATATGAGCATGAAATTAATGACTGGATAGCCAGAAATAGTGCTGACTATGTGTTGGCAACCGATGGTGACGCACATCATGCTTCGAAGGTGATTGCTGCTGCTCAAGCGCAGAATAAGGATGGCTATACGGCGACAGCTTATCTCTATGGCATAGCAGGTGAGAAACCCGCCAAAGTTACATTCTCAAGCCTTGCAAAAAAGGAAGAGCAAATACAGAGCTATGATGCTCTTATGGATATTGTCTCTTTAGAAGTGCTAAAAACCGAACAAAAAGAGCAAGACGGCTTCTTTCGCTTTGTTCTGGATATTCACGCCAATATGCTGCTGGATAAATCGATTGGCCGCCCATTTGTAGGATTTCTTGGGCTGTTTTTATTAGTGCTTTCCATCACCGGCATAGTGATTTGGTGGCCAAAGAATGGCAAATGGAAGCGGGCTTTAACCATCAAGCGTGGAAAGAATGGTGTATTAGGGCTTCGCTTTAACCGCGATCTACATGGCGTGTTTGGTATTTGCACCTATGTAATTTTGTTTGTGACAGCATTTTCTGGTGTCTATATCGCCTTTCCAAATCAAACTGGCGCTGTCATTAAGGTATTTTTTCCTGTTGAAAAAGAGCAGATAAGCACAAATGAGCTAAAAGTAGAACCACTGACTCACGGTGCCAGCCTTTCACTCGCTGCCATTGCAAAGCTTGCTGAACAGGCAGCTGGTGATGATTTGCGGATTATTTTTATTCGTGCGCCACGTCAAGCATCACAGCCTCACCGCGTGATGATGAAGCCAAATGATACGATGAACGGCCCATTCACCAGCGTGTTTATTGACCCTTGGAAACAAAATGTCATGCATATCGATAATCCGAGAGATTACAGTGCAGGTAAAACCGTAATGGCGTGGCAGCGCTCCTTGCATGGCGCACACGGCACAGCAGATTGGTGGTGGTGGAAAATAGCCTCGTTTGTGATGGGGCTTACATTGACGATGTTCTGCATCACAGGTTTTTATATGTGGTGGATCAAGCGAAAACTGTAAATACAATTACACTTCCCTTTTGTAGGCTTTCCATCCTTTTATAGTTTAGAATCTCCCCGCGATATGGTTTATTTACATATGAAATGCTAGGTAATCATAATAACCTAGTTTATTGATATTTCCTTCACAAGCTCGTTATATGCTAGTGAAATATTATTAAGTAATACTTCTTTCTCTTGAGTTAACACATGCGCTTTTTCTTCCGCTTCAGAAGCAAGTGCGTGCAGCCTCATTGCTCCAAAGTTGCCTGCAGCGCCTTTTAAGCGGTGCGCGTGTGAAGACCACGCCTCATTATCGTTTTCAGCAATGCTATTCATAAGTAGCATGAGAGACTCTTCTCCTGTTTCTTTAAACATATCAAAGAGCTGCGCCTCCATTTCCTTATCGCCATCTGTGAATGTGCTCAAATGCTCTCTATCTAAAATCAATAATTCTTGAGCATGCGTAGCTTCATTATCGGCATGAGAAGTTTCTTTTGCATCACTTTGTTGATGTGATCCATTATCTTGGATTTTATCTAAGACAAACCACTGCGACAATAAGTCTGTTAGCTTCTTAACGTTGAGAGGCTTGCTTATATATTCGTTCATACCTGCTTTGATGCATCTTTCTCTATCGCCTACCATGGCGTTGGCCGTCATCGCAAATATTAGCAAAGGTTGTGCTTTTGTTTGATTTAGCTTTTCAAGTTCACGAATGGCCTTCGTAGCCTCAAATCCATCCATT
>CAYGPX010000097.1:0-6167 GCA_964351935.1 uncultured Rickettsiales bacterium
TATCCTGATATTCACCACGCTAGCGTTAAAGGCACTAAAGCTATCGATAAAGTGGATAGCAACTGGTATGAAAATACCTTTATACCTGAAGTGCAACAACGTGGTGCTGCAATCATTAAAGCGCGTGGCGCATCTTCAGCTGCAAGCGCTGCAAGCGCTGCGATTGATCATATGCGCAGCTGGGCACTTGGCACAGCTGAGGGTGAGTTTGTCTCTATGGCCATTCCTTCTGATGGCTCGTACGGTATTAAAGAGGGCGTAATTTACGGCTACCCAGTTACTTGTAAGAACGGCAAATATAGCATTGTACAAGGGCTTGAGATCAACGAATTTTCACGCGCCCGCATGGATGCAACCGATAAAGAACTGCGTGAAGAACGCGCAGCGGTAGAGCATATGTTTGCTGGTGGTCAAAATTCGAGCACAGCAGCGGCAAGCTAGTACAAAAAACTAATGCAAATGTTAGAGCATGCTGGTATAGTGACTTTTATATCGCATAATGCGATGGCATAGACATTTAGCTGTGCGCATTTTCAGTTAGAACCGAATAAAAATAATAGATGCTCGCATAGTTGCACTCCTTTCATCGCCTCTGGCTTAAGGAAAATGCAAATTCTGAGAGTGTTATAGTTACAGCATAACGATTATAGAATGAGGGAATCATGTCGCTTTCTGCCACACTTGAACAAAACACCAATGCAGAAAACACCGCCTCCAGCGCGTTTTCACTAACAATTGAACGCTCACTATTACTTAAAGCGCTGGCGCATGTGCAGTCGGTTGTTGAAAAGCGCAACACTATTCCTATTCTTTCTAACGTGAAGCTGGTAGCGGAAAACAACCAACTGGCTCTTACAGCAACCGATATGGATATCGCTATTACTGAAAAAGTAGCCGCGGATGTATCAGAAGCTGGCTCACTCACTGTCCCTGCTCACACATTTTACGATATCATTCGTAAACTTCCTGATGGTTCACAAGTAGAGCTTTCTGGAGATAGTGACGAATCAGGGCGCTTGAAAATTGTAAGTGCTAATTGTAAATTCTCATTACCATGCCTGCCTGTGGCTGAATTCCCTGTCATGGATGCTGGCAATTTGCCAAATAATTTTGAATTAACTCCAGCTGAGTTGATTGCACTAATCGACAAAACCCGCTTTGCTATTTCTACCGAAGAAACACGCTATTACCTTAACGGTATTTATTTACATGCCACCACTTCGGAAGATGGCAACAATGTGCTTAAATCAGTTGCGACTGACGGTCACCGTCTTGGCTGCATTAAAGTGGATGCGCCTGCTGGCTCAGAAAGCATTCCTGGCGTGATTGTTCCTAGAAAAACCGTACTGGAAGTACGTAAACTTTTGGATGGCGTAGAAGACAACGTGAAAGTTGCTCTTTCTGAAAACAAAATTTCTTTCAGCATTGGCGATGATGCCACATTACTTTCTAAGCTAATTGACGGTACCTTCCCTGATTATGAAAAAGTGATTCCGCAATATAATAAAAACTTGCTAAAAGTAGACCGCACCGCGCTTTCACAAGCAGTTGATCGCGTTTCTACAATTTCTTCTGAGCGTTCACGCGCAGTCAAAATTACCCTTAAAAACAACGTGCTTACGCTTTCTGCCAGCAATGAAGATAGCGGCACAGCAAATGAAGAAATTGCTGTTGAATATGAAGGTAAAGATATCGAAATTGGCTTTAATTCGCGCTATTTGCTTGAAATTCTTTCTGGCCTTGAAGATAACACCGCAGCGTTTGCCTTTGCTGATGGAGCAGCTCCCGCTGTTATAAAAGATCCAGCAACTGCAGGTGCACTGTTTGTTATTATGCCGATGCGTATTTAATTCGTATCCAAAAAAGAGCTATAAAAAATAAAAACCTCCACAGCACTTTGTGGAGGTTTTTTGTTATAAAGTCTTAGGCTTCTATGGATAGCATTAACTACCCAAAGAAGCCCTTGTCGCACCTCAACTCCTGTTGAGATTCGCTAGCATTTATAAGTATATCAGCTCTATGTTACAGTCCTGTGACAAAGCAATAATTCTAGCCTACTCACTATCAATAAGTGCCTTACGCCTTGTGTGTGCATGCTTTTCAATCGTTTCAATCATTGCACCAGCAATATCTAGGCCCGTCACTTCTTCAATACCTTCTAAGCCCGGCGAAGAATTTACCTCCAGCACTTTAGGGCCATTTGCAGAACGGATAATATCAACCCCTGCCACCTTTAACCCCAATGCCTTACTTGCTTTTATTGCAATTGCACGCTCTTCACGCGTAATTCTGACTGCTGACGCTATGCCACCTAGGTGAAGATTTGCTCTAAACTCGCCCTCTTGCGCTGCGCGTTGCATTGCTCCAACTACTTTACCGTCAATGACAAAACAACGTATATCTACTCCTTGCGCTTCTTTTATAAACTCTTGCACAAGAATATTTGCATTTAAACTCTTAAAGGCATTAATCACGCTTTCAGCGGCTTTATTTGTTTCGGCCAACACCACTCCTCGCCCTTGAGTTCCCTCAAGCAGCTTTATCACCAACGGAGCTCCACCCACCATCTTAATCAAATCTTTAGTATCCATAGGTGAATGTGCAAAACCAGTGATTGGTAAATTTATACCAACTGATGAGAGAATTTGTAATGAACGTAGTTTATCGCGCGCCTTTGCAATAGACATAGCACTATTTAAAACATATGCACCTTGTGACGCTAGCTGACGTGTAATAGCACAGCCATAGAATGTCATTGAAGGACGAAGGCGCGGAATAACCGCATCTATATTTTCTAACACTTCATTGCCGCGATAACACACAACTGGTTTGCTGGCATTTAAGTTCATGTAGCAATATTTCACATCAACAAAACGAATATCGTGCCCACGCAAGCGCCCTGCCTCCATAAGACGGTGGTGTGAGTATAACTCCGGATCACTCGCCAGAATAAGAATCTTAAGCTTTTTTTCTATAATCCGCTTTGAACTATACGAATGTGCTGCCTCGTCTTTACTAACTTGCTTCACATTAAACGAAGCACCGGGATCAACAAGAAAACGATCTTGCATTGCTTCACGGCCAAGCAGCATGCGATAGCCCATCTCATCTCGATTTGTGAGTGTCAGCTCAATATCATAACTTTGTTCACCAAGGCATAGCTTAGTACGAATCACATAGCGTTTTTCAGAGTTTCCACCTGAATTTCTTATAGACCTCCGATCAATCACCTCGGCCTTACATTGCCTTACAAGATGCTGATTTTTTTGTAACGGATGAATATCAAACGTTACAAAATTTTTTCCACCCTCTTCTGAAACGGTAATATTAAATGCATGAAGTGTCGATGTTTTGGCGCCTGAATCAACCCGCGCTTTCACTAAAGGCAACGAAAGCTCTGGCAATGAGCACCATTCTTCTTTTCCGATAATTACCTTATCCATGAACCACTCCAATTATAAATAGAGTTTTTCATTTATCATGAAACCCAATAATAGCAATAGTAAACTACTCTAACCATCAAATGAAGGAAAAGTGGCAGGAGATCTGAGACGAATTCCGAACTAATTCGGATTTATTATCATTCAGCAATCGCGATGTTATAAGTACTTGGATAAAATAGGCCAATGTGCAGCATCAATTGGCACGATTTTTCTGCCTTATATAAGCATCCACTCTAGAACTGGGCATCCCTAATAATGAATCTACGAGCCTTATTCTCCTTTTTAGTCTTTATCGCATCTGTGATATCACGTGTAATCTCAAAAGACGGCTCCAAGCGATAGTGAATATCGTCCCAATAATTATCATCACGTGTAGTCAAGTCTGATGCAATCATGAAATCAACGATTGTCATTTTATGGTGCCCAGAAGCGATACGTTGTATACGGCGGATACACTCATTTACAATAGGGCGTCGTTCTGCAGCTTTATAAAAATGGAATGGAACCACAACAAATGTCATTTCTGTTTCATCATCCACCATATTTACCATATCTTGTACATATTTGAGTGCTTTTAATGGTAGCTGCTCACGCTCGTTAGGCGAATAATTATCTTCTTTTGGCACTAATGGCATCTCTTTAGGCTCCTTTGAACCATAAATAAGCTCTCTCGCACGCCCAATATCATACTCACTATCGTCTAACAAAAAATTTTGATAGCCATTAGAACTGTATAATGCAGGCCTTAAACCTACAAGATACAAAAACTGCTTAAGTGCTGTTTCCATTGTTTTAAGCGTATAATGATTTGGGTAATCATTCCAGTCGTTATCGTCATACATCCACTCAGGAAAAGGACGCGAAGTATAAATCTCAAATTTCTTATTAAATAAGCTGCACCACGCATCATCCACACCGAACACGACATGTTTAATATGCTTGCGATACTTTCTAAATTGTTCAAATATTTTGAATTGCTCATAAGTGGTTGCACTATTCATCGCTAATTGTGCAAAATTAGCCTCTAGTTCTTTATTCAACACATTCGGTTGAAAAAGCCTAGCGGTAGATGTACCAATCACAACACTATCATACTCAGGATTTCTGGCTACAGACGGGTAGCCAAAGCGCTGATTAATTACCATTGGCGCTCTATTAAATTCAGGAGAAAACTCTAAAATGTCGTAGGGGTCAATAATAACAAAAAAAACTGTAAATCCCGTAAAAAGCATGCCAAGTGAGGTTACGAGCAAAATCCAAAACTTTTTCCAATGTTTTTCCATATGTGCCATACTCTTCAAAATTGGAAATAGATAAAATCTTCATAATAAATACCACCACTTCTTAGGAAGGCAAGAAATGCAATTAAGGCAAATATCATCGCAATTAGTTTATAGGGCTTAAGATATTTATCTATCAACGTTTGGCTATTGGGTAAAAAGAGCACTATTACACTGCCCATGGCTAAAATTCCGGCCTTCTTTCCCACCGGCCAGCCTGCATGCTCAACCGGCGATATCAATCCCTGAAATATATTCATTGCACTTATAAAGTTTTCTGCCCTAAAGAAGACCCACACAACCGATACAAAGCTTAATGTAATGCACCATGATAATATTTTAGGCAACGTTAGGATATTAAGACGCTGCCAGCTCGCACATACAATAAGTGCCAACCCATGCATCACTCCCCACACCACAAATGTCCAGCTTGCCCCGTGCCATAGTCCACCTAAGAACATCGTAAAAAACAACGCCATGATTTGCCGATGATAACCATGCTTACTTCCCCCGAGCGGAATATAAAGATAATCCCGCAAAAAGCGTGAAAGCGTCATATGCCATTTTCGCCAAAAATCCTGAATGGTAGCAGCACGGTAAGGCGAGCTGAAGTTATAAGGTAATAAGACACCAAATAGTAGCGCTATACCAATCGCCATATCCGAATAGCCAGAAAAATCAAAGTAAATTTGGAGTGAAAATGACCATACGGCACTCCAACTTTCCGAGAAAGTTAACAACGAACTAAGTGACTTTGTGAATAAAGGATCTGATGTGGCTGCGGCTGAATCTGAAATAATAATTTTCTTAACCAGTCCCAACGTTAGAAACATCAATCCTTGTGCTATTCTTTTGTGTAAGCCTTCACGTGTAGGCGATAAAGAAAACTGATCTATTAGCTCATTATGACGAACGATTGGCCCGGCAATTAACTGAGGAAAGAAGGCTACATACAACGCATACTCTTTCAACGTGTGAGGCTTCGCCTTCCCTTTCTTGAAATCGATAAGATAAGAAATTTGCTGGAATGTAAAGAAGCTAATACCCAAAGGCAAAATAATATCTACAGGAACATAGTCTTTACCCAAAAGCCATGTAACCGTGGAACCGAAGAAGTTAAAATACTTAAAGACACCTATTAAAAGTAGATTTGCTGTAATGCCTGCGTAAATTTGAGTATTAAGGTTTGACTTACTATACTTATGCGCAATAAACCAATTCAAATAAGTTGAAAAAAGAAGCAGCGGTATAAGCCTGAAATCCCAATAACCATAAAAGATATACGATGCTAGTAAAAGCAGGCTTTGTCTATTCTTTTGCTCTACATTATAAAAAATAATTAAGAGTGGCAGCAAAAAAAATAGTAGGAATTCTTGTGTATGAAAAAGCACTAAAAAACAATATTATTTTTAACTATTAAGAAAGAATCATCGCTGTTTATAGC
>CAYGPX010000098.1:0-6043 GCA_964351935.1 uncultured Rickettsiales bacterium
GGTTTTTCTTTTACCGAAGCCGTTTGTTCTTCACGGAATTTATCAAGTTTTTTTGCAATGGCTTCATCTGAAAGTGCCAAGATAGAAGCTGCAAGAATTCCTGCATTTTTTGCCCCAGCTTCACCCACAGCAAGTGTGCCAACAGGCACGCCACCTGGCATTTGTACAATTGAAAGCAAGCTATCTAAGCCTTTTAAGTTGCGGCTTTTTACAGGAACTCCCAGTACAGGAAGTGGCGTTAATGCAGCAGCCATACCGGGAAGATGTGCCGCGCCTCCCGCCCCAGCTATAATGACCTTCAAACCACGAGATTTGGCATTTTCTGCATAGTCATAAAGACGTTTTGGCGTACGGTGAGCAGAAACAATACGTGTTTCAAATGTAACCCCTAAGCTGTCTAGAACTTCAGACGCATGGCGCATAGTCTCCCAGTCTGATTGACTTCCCATAATGATGCCGACTTGAACCATTTTTCTCTCTTATATTTCAATCTTTAAGAAGGGTACATCGTAGCGATATGGCCACAAAGATGCAAGTATTAGTAATGTAAGAATAATACCTACAAAAACAAAAAGCCCCCAAATGATTAGGAGCTAACAGAATAAGATTTTTTTAAGCAATAATATCATCGTAAATGAAGGAATTAAGCGCGGCTATACGATCTTTAAGCCAAAGCTTACGTTTTTTAAGGCGTTGAATCAAAAGTTGATCCGTACCCGATGTGATAATACTATTTATCTTAGCATCAAGCTCTTTATGCTCAGCCTCTAATACACGCAACTCGTCACGTGCTTTTTCTTCTTCACCCATAGCACTTCTTCTCTAGCTTATAAATTAGGTTACAACACCAATTAGGCACTTGCTGCAGCGCAGCAATCCCATTAAGGGTAACCATTATAACACATAAAAACCGGCTATAGAAATGAAAAGTGACTTATTGGTAATATAACACAGCTATTTCAAGCCCTTCCAGCGTTTTACTAGGTTATGTTCAATATCGAATAAGTCCAAAACTCGCCCCACAGTATGCGCTATCAGCTCATCAATTGACTGGGGGTTTGGATAAAAAGCAGGCATGGGCGGAGCAACAATTGCCCCCATTTCAGTAACACGCTCCATATTACGTATATGCCCCAAGTGCAAAGGCGACTCTCTTACACATAAAACTAAGCGCTTTCGCTCTTTCAAAACTACGTCTGCTGAACGACTCAATAAGTTGGGCGTAACACCACACGCAATTTCAGCCAATGTCTTAACAGAACATGGCAACACCACCATCCCCATCGTTTTAAAAGAACCACTTGAAATGGCAGCGCCAATATCTTTGAAGGAATAGACAACATCTGCCAGCTCCTCTACCTGCTTCACACTGTAAGGTGTTTCTTGTAATAAGGTAACATTTGCGGACTTACTCATTACCAAATGAGATTCGACACCAGAATCTTTTAGAGCCTCTAGCAAGCGAACTCCATAGATAGCACCTGAAGCACCACTAATTCCAACAATCAATTTCTTATGGGGCATATCACCACTCTCTGAAACATTCGGAAAACCAACTATAGCGCCACTTTCGACGGTCGTAAATTTTTTTCTTTTTTAGGAGTGTATTTTATGTTAGCATTAAAGATTGCACCCCTTATAAAAGGGTTGCATCGGGCGCTTTTGCCCAAACAACATAACTAAAGGGAGTCTCGACTATGTCAATCAAAACTCATCTTGATGCTTTAAACGAGAAGCACGCTGAACTGGAAAAGGAACTGCACGAAGCGTATTTACATCACCTTCCGATGGCTTATATAAAGAAAGAGAAATTGAAAGTCAAGGATGAGATTTTAAAAATAGAAAATTCATACCAATTTAAAGAAAAGATGGCAGCATAGTTAGTTGGCTGCCCAGCAGAACATGTAGTTTGTTGTACAAAATATAAAAAGGCGCTCTAAAGTATAGAGCGCCTTTTTGACATCTAAATTTACGCAACAGCCGCCGATTCTGTTGGACTGTTATCCTCATCGAGCTCTGGCAACATACCAAGAGCACGCTTGTAAACATCAAGTAAATAATCCTGCTCTTCCACTTCCGAGGCATCCATCTTGCGGATTTTTAGAATCTGACGGATGATTTTTGTATCAAAGCCATTGCCTTTTGCTTCAGCAAACACTTCACGTATATCATCTGCTAGCGCCTTCTTTTCTTCCTCAAGACGCTCAATACGCTCAATATAACTTCTTAAATATTCACCTGAAACACCACCAACATTTACCATAGTACTTAACCTGTTGTTTTTAATTAAAATAATATTGCACTAGCGCGCATAAGTGTAGTAGCATACACGCAGTGACAACCTAAGGGTGCAAATGGGAAAGCCCCCATGTCACTAATCTGCTAAGTGGATAATACAAAACGCCAATCTAAACAATATAAAATATAATTTTTATAAAAATTAGGGTTATTATGGATTCTTTTGTTAATCAAAATATTACTAACGAAACAAAACCATCAGTAATAAAGCACGATGCACTTAAAGTTATCGCACTTACCAACAGCCTAAAAGAGAGACTGAGCAAAGAAAAACTTCACTTTTTAGAGCTTAATAAAATAATAGAACATAATATCAATATCTTTTTGTGTGCTACGCAGTTTACAATGGAGGAAAGATAAGACACACCACTTGCATCTGAAGACTTCGCGTTAGCACTAAAACTTATAAGCAATATCACATCCTATTATAGCTCATTCAGCACACACAAAAACTTCAGCATTTGTACTAAAAAGATATGTGGCAGCACCTATATAAGCGTTGACCATAAATATTTTGCAAAAGCGTTGAGTTATTAATAGAAAAATGCTAACAAACAAAGCCCCTTTCCCTAGCCTAGAGATAAAAACTCAGACAAACTACAATGGCAGCTTCTTAATTATTTTAGATAACAAACAAAATTGCATAGAGTTTTTAAGTGCTATTTGCCAAAGTGAAGCAATAAAATATATTTTTGAACTACAAGGCATAGTGATTGAGGCACGCACCATGAATGGCACTCCAAGTATAGTGATAAGAATTCCTGCTTATCGCGTCTATACCGCCAACAACTAAGCTCTGCCAATTGACGTGTAACTTACACCTGACTCAAGAACAGTTTTTGGCTTATACAGATTACGCAAGTCAACAATAGAAGGGGTTTTCATCAATTCTTTAACACGCTTTAAGTCTAGCGCCTTAAATTCTTCCCATTCAGTTAAAATTACCGCTAAATCAGCATCTGTAAGTGCTTGATAGATATCTTCGCACCAGCTTAATTTATCTGCAGGAAGCCACTTTTTTGCTTCATTCATCCCAACTGGATCATATACATACACACTAGCTCCCTGCCCCAGCAAAGCCGGAACAACATCTAAGCTTACACTATAGCGCATATCGTCTGTATTCGCTTTAAATGTAAGACCAAGCACTGCTATTTTTTTACCTTTTACGCCACCATCAACTGCATTGGTAATTTTACTCACCATGTTATGCTTGCGCACATCATTCGCTTTTATAACCGTTTCAACAATGGTAGAAGGAGAGGATGCGTTACGCGCAATAAATGCTAATGCATTAGTATCTTTTGGAAGGCATGAACCACCATAACCAGGCCCTGTGCTTAGGTATGTCTCACCAATTCGTCGATCAAGTCCCATTCCTCTTGTTACACCAACAATATCCGCCCCTACTTGCTCACATAGATCTGCCATTTCATTCACAAAAGCAAGCTTAGTGGCTAAAAATGCATTAGCAGCATATTTTAGTAATTCTGCCGTTTGAATGTTAGAAACTACTAGCGGCGCACCTTTTTCGGTAAGCGGTTGGTATAGCTGCTTCATAAGTTGTATGGCATGTTCTGATTCGGTACCAATGGCAACACGGTCAGGATACATAAAATCTTCTACTGCAGATCCTTCACGAAGAAACTCAGGGTTTGAGCATAGGTGAAAATTAATCTCTGGCCTAACGCTTTTAAATAACTGATTGAGCTTTGCACCTGTACCAACAGGCACTGTAGATTTTGTAACCACAACCAAATCTGTTTTTGCATGTATTGCTATTTCTTCCGCTGCGGCAAACACATAGCTTAAATCTGCACTTCCGTCTTTTTCATCCGTAGGTGTACCAACTGCAAGAAATACGATATCCGCTTGATCTAGCGCATCTTCAAGCGACAAGGTAAATGATAAACGCCCTTCCTTTACATTACGGAAAACTATTTTTTCCAGGCCCGGTTCGTAAATAGGGATATGCCCTTCACGAAGTGACTTTACCTTTTCTTCCATTTTGTCAACACAGACAACCTGATTACCAAGCTCAGAAAAACAAGCGCCCGAGACCAACCCTACATAACCCGTTCCGATGACGACAATATTTAACATGCTATATTCCTATCTGTTAAACGTACTTTTTCAGCATTTCCTTTACTGAAGAATGCAGTTTCTTATCATTTAATGAGTAAGCGATATTTGCTTCCAAAAAGCCTTGCTGGCTTCCACAATCAAAACGCCCTCCTTCGTAGCGGTATCCCGCAAATGACTGCTTACCAACAAGCTTTTCCATCGCATCAGTAAGCTGAATTTCATTACCACTTCCGCGTTTTTTCTCATTAAGGTAAGTAAACACCTCTGGCTGTAAAATATAACGCCCAGTAATTGAAAGATTAGAAGGAGCATCTTCTGGCTTTGGCTTTTCCACTAGTCCTTTAACTTCAACCAACCCATTTTTTTCTTCACCAGGTGTAATAATTCCGTATTTATGGGTGTTTTCTTTTTCAATTTCTGCAACTGCAATAATATTACCACCTGTTGTTTGGTAAGCGTCCACCATTTGTGACAATAGCCCTTTTTTATCTAAAAAAAGCTCATCAGGTAATAGTACTGCAAATGGTTCATCACCAATCAGATGGCGAGCGCACCATACTGCATGCCCAAGTCCTAGTGGCTCTTGCTGACGTACATAGGCAATTTCGCCTGGCTCTGGTTGCCATGAGCCCAATTCTTCCAAAACTTTTGTTTTTTCTTTTTCACTCAACACCGCTTCAAGCTCGTATGCCCTATCAAAATGATTAGTGATGGCTTCTTTGCTGCGACCGGTAACAAAAATAAATTGCTCAATTCCAGCTTCACGTGCTTCTTCGTAAGCATATTGAATAAGCGGCTTACTGCCAACAGTAAGCATTTCTTTCGGAATAGCTTTTGTTGCAGGAAGAAACCTTGTTCCTAAACCACCAACAGGAAAAACTGCCTTTTTAACTGGCTTATAATTCTGCATATTTAACGCCATCACATATTCTAATTAATACACACCTTGCACGCCCTTCTAATATGTTACGGTAAAAAAAGCAAGAACAGGGCATAATTATTGTGCAGCAAGCTTGACACACCGCAAAATATACGTATGCTAGCGCCTCTTTGATTAGACAGAATATTCTTTTAAGGTAGTCGTTATGGCCAAGAAAAACACCGTATTGATTCGCTTGCTAAGCAGCGCCGGCACAGGCTTTTTCTTCGTGAAGAAAAAGAATCCAAAAAAACAAACTGAGAAGCTTTCTTTCCGCAAATACGATCCAATTGCGCGTAAGCATGTAGTTTTCAACGAGAAAAAGTTGACAAGCTAATAAAAAGCGAGTAGTACTACTCCTTACAGTTCCCATTCCTCCTTCCCCCATGTCGATCCCTCGGTGTGGGGGTTTTGGCTTAAAGGGGAAGAAATCACTAGCAAATCCTTAGTTTTTATTTTTTAGGAGCACTTGCAATGCTAGTTATCTTTTTTGCGCTTACAACACTTGCAATACTCGTTACTGGCATTTCGCTTATGGCATTTGGCGGCAAGCTAAATGAAAAATATAGCAATAAACTCATGGTTTTAAGGATTGTCTCACAAGCGTTGGCATTATTGTCACTTGCCCTGCTCTATTTTACTAAATAAATAACACCCCCTAACTCCCAAAACTTATATCATTCCTTGTAAAACCTTCTTTACATCCTCCGCATCCCACGTTACAGTTTTAATAAGTAAAAC
>CAYGPX010000099.1:0-5935 GCA_964351935.1 uncultured Rickettsiales bacterium
GTGTTAAATCGCCAGCCATACCGTCATGCTAAAGTGTTGGTTGCGGGTGATAACTTTGGCTGTGGCTCTTCGCGCGAGCATGCACCTTGGTCGCTGGCTGATTTTGGTATACGTTGTGTGATTGCACCGTCTTATGCGGATATTTTCTTTAATAACTGCTTCAAAAATGGAATATTGCCCATTCAGTTGCCACAGGTAGAAGTAAACCACTTGATGAAACTGGCCGAAAATGAAGAAACAGCAGAGTTTATGATTGATCTTCCAAACCAAACGATTACAGCAGGTGATGGCACGGTACGTAATTTTGAGGTTAATGCTTTCCGTAAGAAATGTTTATTGGAAGGGTTAGATGATATTGGACTGACGCTAGAAAAAGTAGCAGCAATCGATAGTTTTGAGAGCGCTGATAGAAACGCACGTCCTTGGCTGTATTACAAATAAATTTAATTAGATAATGGAAGTTCTAGTATGAGCACAAAAAATATCCTCATTCTTGCAGGCGATGGTATTGGTCCGGAAGTAACAGGGCAAGCAGTACGTATTATTGAATGGTTTAATCAATACAGTAATGCTGGCTTTAAGTTGGATGAAGCGCTGATTGGTGGCGCTGCCTATGATGTAACGGGTAATCCTTTGCCAGAAGAAACTGTTCGTAAAGCCAAGGCATCGGATGCCATTTTGTTGGGTGCTGTAGGTGGCCCTAAATGGGAGCCATTGGATATTTCAGTGCGCCCTGAAAAAGGACTGCTTGGCATTAGAAAAGCGCTAGAGCTTTTTGCAAACCTTCGCCCTGCGATTGTGTTTGAAGAGTTGGCTCATGCTACCAAGCTAAAGCGAGAGGTAGTTGCGTGGATTGATATCATGTTTGTGCGTGAGCTTACAGGCGGTATCTATTTTGGTGAGCCAAAAGGCATTGAAACCTTGTCTGATGGAACGCGCAAAGGCTTTAATACAGAAGTGTATACAACACCTGAAATTCAGCGTATTGCCCGTGTAGCATTTGAGCTTGCTAAGAAACGTGATGGACGCGTGTGCTCGGTGGATAAAGCCAACGTGTTGATAGCAACTGAGTTATGGCGTGAAGAAGTGCAGAAAATTCATGATGAAGAATATGCAAGTACCTCACTTTCTCATATGTATGTTGATAATGCTGCAATGCAGTTGGTACGCAACCCTAAGCAATTTGATGTGATGGTGACCACCAATATGTTTGGTGATATTCTCTCAGACTGTGCAGCGATGCTAACGGGTTCTCTTGGTATGTTGCCATCGGCATCTTTGGGTAATCCTGGTACACCTGGGCTTTATGAGCCGGTACATGGTTCGGCACCTGATATTGCAAATAAAAACGTGGCAAACCCAATCGCTACCATTTTAAGCCTTAGTATGATGCTTCGTTATAGCTTTGATATGGGCAAAGAAGCTGACTTGTTAGAGAATGCTATTAAGCATGTGTTGTCTTCTGGCGTGCGCACCGCAGACATCATGCAAGAAGGTGCTACTAAAGTAGGCACAATTGAAATGGCAGATAAAATTATTCAAGCTCTTGAAGTGCTTTCGAAAAAGCAAGCTGCATAGTTGCTAGCAATTATAATTACAGATACTAAAACAGGCACTGGTATTTCACCGGTGCCTGTTTTAATATGTAGGCATGCGTACTAATTTTTCATTTATTATTATCATATGTTTACTCGCTGGATGTGAAGCTTCAGGCTTGCGCATGATGCAGCGCTCACCTAAAGCTGAAGTGAATTATGATGCATTCCCACAAGAGCAGTTAGAGTTTATGGCAACACAGGGTAATACTCATGCACAACTAGCGCTGGGTAAGAAGCTGTGTTGTGGAACTGAGCCTGAGCATGATAACAAGCGAGGGTATGCGCTTATTTGCCAAGCTGCAAAGCAAGGAATAATAGAAGCGCAATATCACTTAGGCGAAATTCATCGTGAAGGAGTTGCGTTTAGTCTATCGCCTTATGACCTTGAGCCCTTCTCGCTACCAGAAGATAGGGCAACGGCCTATATGTGGTTTAGTATCGCTGCGCAAAATGGAAATTCAGCAGCAGAAAGTGAAAAGGATGATTTGCACGAAGTAATGAGCTTTGCAGAATTAAATCGTGCTATTGCTATGCGAAAGCTTTGGAAACGCAAGGAGTGTAGTTCTTTTGGTGTGGCCGATGAATTTAAGGAAACATGGAAGTAGCCGTGGGCTTTTCACTCCATGCTTTTGGCTTGGGATAGTAAGGATCATAGGAAATTTCTTGCCGCTTCATTTGTGCGTTCTGTAAAGTAGTAAGGTTTGCGTTTAGTTGCTTTTTATTGGCATAAGGGTTTTCTGGCCTTAGAAAAATTAGGTTATCAGAGAAGAAATTTTGAGTTTTTTCGGTGTTGTTCCAAAAATTTTTAGCGCTACAGCCGCTTATGATGGTGGTAAGCATCATTAAAAATAAGATTTTTTTCATTAGAATCTAAGCCCCATTCCAGCTGAAATAAACAACGGATCGTACGTGTATGAACCTTTCACTGCGTTTCCACTAAAGCTGTTTGTATAATCAATTTCTAGCTCAGCGGCGATTTGCTTAACATCAAAATTTACGAAAAACTGATTGTCTAACCAGTAATCGACACCCGCTTGGAAGGCGATACCGCTGCCATTACCCGCTTCTGCACCGGCAAAGCTACTGAAGCCAAAAATATATGCCCAACCCACACCAATGTAAGGGTTAATTTTTCCGTAAGGCGCAGGGTGAAAGCGTAACATATAGGTGGTGGGAATAAGCGTCATTTTGCTGTTATCTCTGACAGTAGAAGACGCGGTTATCGAAAAGTCTTCTTTTTCTTGTGCAGCATAACCAAGAGATGCAGCAAAAGAAAAACGGGGTGAAAATTGGTAGCTCACATCGCTATCTAGCAGCAATGCAGATGTTAGAACGTCTTTGTTACCGTCGTCTGTATCAGCAGGCACATAGCTTTCTTCATAGTTAGGACTCACAAGCCCCATACGTGCACGAAATGCCCAAGGGCTGCGGTCGTCACGATATTCAAATTCATCAAGCGCCATAGTTGGCTGTGCTATAAGTAGCAAAACTACATAGCAACAGAGAGTAATTAATGAATGATAGAGAAAGCGCCGCATTCGCTAATTTCCACAAGTTATATAAGGTACTCTTCCCACTATAAGACTTTGGGATGAAATACACAATATGAACGTGTAGGAAAAATAAATAATACTATATGTGGTATAAACAATTAGGCGATTTGTTTGAGAAAAGTTTCCTGATAGATTGTTTCATCAAACCCAACAAGAATATTTTCGCCAGTATCGATAATCGGGCGTTTAATCAAGGTGGGGTAAGAAAGCAGTAGTCGGATGGCATCATTGCCTGCAAGTGCTTCCTGTTCTTCTTTAGAAAGGGAACGCCATGTAGTGCTGCGACGGTTAATGAGAGCATCGTGCCCTATGTCATCTACCCATTGATGCAAAAGTGATTTATCTAGCCCATCGACTCTAAAATCATGGAAATGATAATTAATGTGATTCTTTTCCAGCCATTGTTTAGCCTTACTCACAGTGTCACATTGTTTAATGCCATAAATTACAATCATATATGCTCCAAAATAAAGGGACTATTCTCAGTCATAGGGGAGTTTTACTGGTAGTACAATGGGTAATCGTAACTAGGGCTATTGTGCGGTGATGGTTTTTCTATCACATAATTAGGATTATCATCGTTGCGATTATAAATAGGATAGCCCTGACCTGTGCCGTAGATGTAATAGTTATCCATATCCTGCGGATAGGGATAATAGCCGTAATTAGGAGACCATTGAGGTGGAGGCATATAGCGCGATGGAGGATAGCGGTGTTTTGATGGGTCGTACTCTTTGGCAGAGTAAGTGGTGCAGCTCGCTACCGTCAGAAAAGCTAGTAGAATTGCACAAGCTCTTGAAAAGTAACGCCACATAAAAGTACCTAGAACCATCAAAATATACTGTTTGGTAGTGTAGCGGTTATCGTCTGATTTGACAATAGGTCATCTTCTTATTTACTATGGGTATAGAACGTCATTTATAAGGATTCATGATGCAGGGCTTTTTTAATCGTAATATAATTCTTTTAGCGCTAACTCTTTTTGCATTTTTAATTGCTCAGCCTGTGCTTGCTATGACCGATATCATGTGTTCTGAGAGTGAACAATGTGTTGTCTGTCGTGAAGATGTGAAATGTCAGAAATGTTATTTTAAATGTTCTAATAAATACGGTCAAATTACAAGCGATATCACTTTTGCATACCGACTGAGTGAACCGGAGTTAAGGGCGCTAAAATGCTATAAAGGTTGTTGGGGTGAAGAAGTAGATGTAGACGTTAAAACAAATAAATCTTCGCTTAATAATGGCAAAAACTATCATAAAAAGCGTTAATATTTTGTGCAAATAGGTGACAAATCTAATCTATTACGCTAGGTTGCAAAGGCTTTCACAAAGAATTAACCTTACCGATATATAAACTAATGAGCCAAAGCAACACAGCGATTATTATTCCAGCGCGCATGGGCTCTACACGATTTCCGGGTAAGCCATTGGCTGATATTGCAGGTAAGCCAATGATTTTGCATGTTGTAGAGCGTGCATTAGCTGCCGATGTAGGTGATGTTTGGGTTGCTGTATGTGAACAGGAAGTTTTTGATGTCGTTAAAAGTTCTGGTGCAAACGCGGTAATGACCGAGGTTGATTTGCCATCAGGCACAGATAGGATTTTTCAAGCACTAAAACACACTGGCAAAGACTATGAATACATCATCAATGTTCAGGGTGATTTACCATCAATAGACCCATTGGTGATTAAAGAGGCGCTTACTTTACTCAAGCAAAGTAAGGCAGATATTGCGACGCTGGCTGCGGTGATAAAAGAGGAGCGAGAAAAAAGTGACCCTAATGTTGTTAAGGCTATTATAGCGGGTGATGTAGATATGAAACGGCACGGACGTGCCTTGTATTTTACACGTGCTACAGCGCCTTTTGGAGAAGGAAGTCTCTTTCATCATATCGGTTTATATGCATATACCAAAGAGGCGTTGACAAAATTTGTATCATTAAAACCAAGTATTTTAGAGCAGCGTGAAAAACTTGAACAGTTGCGGGCACTAGAAAATGGCTTGCACATTGAAGTAGGTGTGGTAAATAGCGTGCCGCTAGGTGTGGATATGCCTGAAGATATAGTTCGAATTATGAGCGTGCTGCATAAGACCTAATTAAATAGATTTAACGTAAAGTATAGAGAGTGACCACATTATGGCTAATGGTAACATAAAATTTGATGTAGTAGCGGTAGGAAACGCCATTGTAGATGTGCTGGCGAAGGTAGATGATGCCTTTCTTGTTCAGCATAATTTAGCTAAAAAGGGTATGACTCTTATTGATGAACCTCAAGCCACCATGATTTATGATCACATGCCTCCTGCCACACAAATGTCGGGTGGAAGTGCTGCCAATACCGTTGCAGGAATCGCTTCATTTGGTGGTCGTACTGCATTTATCGGTAAAGTAAGAGATGATGAGCTAGGCAAAGTATTTGCCCATGATTTACGCTCTCTGGGGGTTACTTATAATACACCAGCTTCAGCAGCCGGTGCCAAAACAGCACGTTGTTTGGTTTGTGTTACAGAAGATGCTCAACGCACCATGGCAACGTATTTGGGTGCTACGCGAGGTATAACACCTGCTGATATTGATAAAGAGATGATTGCTGCATCAAGCGTCACCTACCTTGAAGGCTATTTATGGGATGAGGCAAATGCAAAAGATGCCATTCGCGCTGCTATCCAAATTGCAAAAGCAAACAACCGAAAAGTAGCCTTCACCTTATCAGATACATTTTGTGTGCAACGCCATAACGATCAATTCAGCAAAGAAATAGAAACCGCTATTAATATA
>CAYGPX010000100.1:0-5931 GCA_964351935.1 uncultured Rickettsiales bacterium
GGATAACCCGCATCGCCCCTATCAGCCCTAATGCAATGGCTAAATCATAGTGGCTGCCTTCTTTGAGAATATCAGCAGGTGCTAAGTTGACGGTGATACGCTCCATTGGCAAGGCAAGCCCAATGGCAGAAAGCGCGGCACGAATGCGTTCACGCGATTCGGCAATGGCTTTGTCGGGCAAACCCACAACCGTAAAGCTATGTTGTGTGCTAGTGGTGATGCTAACCTGTACCTCAACTGGCACAGTGTTGATGCCAGAAAAAGCAACGGTATGAATGCGAGCGACCATCTTTTTATCACCTTTTTAGAACAGAATATTCTTTTATATTGAAGCATTGAGCTTTTTGTATCATTGTACTCAACATAGTGGCAGTTGTTTTACAACTAAAAATAAAGTGAAGTAAATAACAGCTTTACCTTAAGTAAGTGGTTTCGTTCAAGAAAATCTATGGCAATCTTTAATAAAAACAGAAAACAGCACTTCCTAAGCCAACTGGTGGTTGTTTTTTGTATTTTTATGATCGGTGTTGCCGTCTTCCTCGTCTATTTGCAAAACCAGCGTGTCTATGAAAATACGATGCAAAATAGCCGTGAGGATATTTTAAGGCTCACGCGCCTTGTTGCGGATAATACCGACTTATCGATGCTTTCTGTTGATTTAATTTTACGTCGTGCAGCAGAACGCCAGTATTTTAATATGCTTTTTGGTGGAACACTCAAAACGGATATTCGCCTGAATTTGGATATTTGGGCGCAGGAAAACTCGCACGTGCAAGCCATGATGGTAGTGGATGAAAAGGGAGTGATACAAATTCTGGCGAATGCTAAAAATAAGCCCGGCTTTTTAGAAGGGCGTGCATTTCCTGATTTAGAGCATTTTCAGCAACATCAGGAAAGAGAAGATAAAGGCTTGCTCCTGACAGTCTATTCCGCAAAGGGCTTGAGTAATGGTGGATATTTGCTGCTGAGTCGTCGCCTTGAAAAGTTGGATGGCAGCTTTGCAGGGCTTGTAGTGGCGCTGGTGGATGGGCGCTCATTGACGGATTATATACGCGCCATCGAAGTTGGCAGGCAAACAGAGGTTGCGCTGATACTTGATAATATGCAAGCATTCATAGGCGCAGAGGCGCTTGCAAGAAATGAAGGGCTCAAGCAGTGGATGGCTGGACGTCAGTCGGCGCAAACGAATGCTACTGCATCTGAACTATCGGTGGATATTGCTTCGGTTGAATTGGAAGGGGAGCCTGCATTTGTTACGATGAGGCCACTTGAACGCTTTCCGGTTACGGTTGCGTTGGTCATGCGGGAGCAAGATATTTTGAGTACCTATTACACAAATCGCTATTACTACCTCATCTTTTTGGGTGTGTTTATCGGTTTTACGGTCACTATTGGGTTCTTTACTGTGGTGATTGTAGGGCAGATGAAGCGGGTGCAGCTTTCAGAGCAGAGAGCCTTGCTTGCCAGCCAGACAAAATCAGATTTTCTTGCAAAAATAAGTCACGAGCTGCGCACTCCGCTGAATGCGATTATTGGTTTTTCCGAGATGTTGCAGGCAGAGTATTTTGGAAAATTGGCCGCTGATCAGCGTGAACGGATAAAAGATATTCATGATTGTGGTACGCACTTGCTAGCCCTCATTAACGACTTGCTTGATTTTTCTAAAGCAGAGGCAGGGAAACTGGTGCTAAAAGAAGAAAATATCTATTTGGGAGATGTGGTAAACGAGGCGCTACGCATGATGCGTGCACAAGCCGAGCAAGCCGATGTTAAACTGGTTGATAAAACCAAAGCCTGCTTGCCAACCATGACGGCAGACGGAAGAAAACTGAAACAGGTGTTGGTAAATTTAATGTCAAACGCGATTAAATTTACGCCAAAAGGTGGCCATGTTACCATTTCAACCATGATGACCAAGCGTGGTGATTTGCAAGTAACGGTCGAAGATACAGGCATAGGCATGAAAAAAGAGCATATTCCACTTGCGTTTGCTGTGTTTGAACAGGTGCATCACGAGCATAGTCAACATGGTACGGGGCTTGGGCTTTCGCTATGCAAAATGCTGGTAGAACTGCATGGTGGACGTATCGGCATTCGCAGTGAAGAAGGCAAGGGTACGGCTGTATTCTTCCACTTACCAAAAAAATGTATTACTGACCCAGCATTTACCAAGCGCGGATTGTTTTAAGGAGAGATAGATATTCTCTCTTGCTCAATTCTTAAAAATATGTATATTTCACCCGAAAAACCGATAAACGTCACAGCAGATGACAGGAGGTCTTTCAATCATGCATATTCGCCAAGCGCTCACTTTTGATGATGTTTTACTCGTTCCGCAAAAATCGGAAATATTGCCGGGACAGGTTGATACATCTAGCTTCCTTACTAAGGATATCAAACTGGGCATTCCACTTATGTCATCGGCGATGGATACGGTCACCGAATCGCGCCTTGCAATTGCCATGGCACAAAATGGCGGTATTGGCTGTATTCACAAAAATCTTTCCATTGGCGAGCAATATGACGAAGTGCGCAAGGTGAAGAAGTTTGAATCGGGCATGGTGGTGAATCCTATTACTATTCACCCTGATGCAAGCCTTGCTGATGCGCTTGCTTTGATGCAGGAAAATTCAATTTCCGGTATTCCTGTGACCGAAAAAGGTTCAGGCAAGCTGGTGGGTATTCTTAGTCACCGTGATGTGCGTTTTGCCCACAACATGCAGCAACCCATTGCCGATTTGATGACCAAAGAAAACTTAGTGACCGTAAAAGAAGGCGTAGACCGCGAAGAAGCCAAGCGCTTATTGCATACGCACCGCATTGAGAAACTATTGGTGGTAGATAATAACTATCGCTGTGTTGGCTTAATTACCGTGAAAGATATTGATAAGGCAGAGCGTCATCCGCTTTCATGTAAGGATGCCAAAGGCCGTTTGCGTGTGGCAGCCGCAGTAGGCACAGGCGATGATGGCGTGATGCGCGCTGAAAGCCTAATTGATGCTGAAGTAGATGTTATTATCGTGGATACGGCACATGGGCATTCTAAAGGTGTGCTTGAAACCGTTGCGCGCGTAAAAAGTTTAAATAAAACCGTACCCGTTATTGCAGGAAATATTGCCACTGCTGCTGCTGCCAAAGCATTGGTAGATGTTGGTGCCGATGCTGTAAAAGTGGGCATTGGCCCCGGTTCTATTTGTACGACGCGTATTGTAGCAGGTGTAGGTGTGCCACAATTGACGGCGGTTATGGATGTGGTAGAAGTTCTCCAAAAGCTTGGAGTTCCGGCTATTGCTGATGGCGGTATAAAATATTCAGGCGATGTAGCTAAAGCCATTGCAGCAGGTGCTGGCGTGGTGATGATTGGTTCACTTTTAGCAGGAACGGAAGAAAGCCCCGGAGAAGTGATTCTCTTTCAGGGGCGCTCGTATAAAACCTATCGCGGCATGGGTTCAGTGGGTGCAATGGCCAGAGGCTCGGCGGATCGCTACTTCCAACAGGAAGTGAAAGATCAGATGAAACTCGTACCAGAAGGCGTAGAGGGTCGCGTGCCGTTTAAAGGCTCTGCTGCTTCAGTGCTTCACCAATTGGTGGGTGGCTTGCGTTCTTCCATGGGTTATACGGGCAATGCTACGATTGCAGATATGCAGCGTGGATGCGAATTTGTGCAAATTACCAATGCAGGTTTGCGTGAAAGCCATGTGCATGATATCACCATCACGCGTGAAGCGCCAAATTATGGCGTGCAACAGGGTTAGTTGAACAATACAGCAAGCTGAAGGGGTAATATTGTGCAAGCAGATGATGTTGAATTCATTAAGCAGCGGCTTAAAAATACGCCTGCAGATCAGTTTGCAGCTGTAATAGCTGAAATTCAGCAACAGTTTCCAGAGGTGGAATCTGAATTGATGCAAATATTGCAAGATGTTATGAGTGCTGAAAGGTAAAAATACTTAAAGCGCGCGGTTAATAATTTGGCAAATTGTATCCGCTTCTGGCAACACAAACTGCATATAATAATCTGCAGAAGCGGCTTGTGCTTCTTTTTGTTCGGCTGAAACATCGCTTTTCTCGCATGCTTTTATGCGTTGTTGCATCATCAGTGCACCAAGGGTAATGCCCCAAAGTTTAAGGTGCGGAGTGGCAATAAAGAGGGCTTGTTCTTGCTTGCCATTGTGTAGTGCACTGCGCAACTTATCGGTCGTTTTTTCTAATGTAGCTGCGATGAGTGTGAGTGATTCAAACGCTCTCATCTCAGCAATAAAATGCTCAGCCACGCCTTCTAACGTTAGCTTGCGGGTGAGAAGGTCAATCGCCTGAATGCCGTTTGTGCCTTCATAAATCTGTGCAATTTTAGCATCACGCAGATTTTGCTCAATGCCTGTTTCTCTAATATAACCTGTGCCGCCAAAACATTGAATTGCCATAGATGAAATGTCGTGCCCAATGTCGGTTGCATGAGCTTTGACAATAGGTGTGAGGAAGGCCGCTTGCAGCGCATATTCGCCGCGCTTTTGTGCATCGCTATGGTGTTTTGCCATATCAAGCGCTTTGGCTTCAGTGAGTGCCAGCGAGCGCATCGCCTCGGTGTTGCTGCGCATATGCAGTAGCATACGTTTTACATCGGGGTGGTGCTCGATGGTTTTGCCCATTTGTTTGCGTTCAGCTGCGTAAGCACTGGCTTGTTGAAGTGACTTTTCAGCAATAGCAACGCCCTCTACTCCCACGGCCAGACGTGCGTTATTCATCATCGTAAACATGCAAGCAAGGCCGCGGTGTGGCTCGCCCACCAGATAGCCAACAGCACCTTTGCCACTATCACCAAAGGCCATGATGGCGGTTGGGCTGCCATGAATGCCCATTTTATGTTCAATACTGAGTGCTTTCACATCGTTACGCTCGCCACTCTCCAAGAATTTTGGCACAATAAAGAGCGAAATGCCTTTTGGGCCAGCGGGCGCATCCGGCAGCCGTGCCAGCACCATATGGATGATGTTATCGGTATAATCGTGCTCGCCAAAGGTGATAAAGATTTTTTGTCCATGCAGCAGATAATGCTCACCAGCAGGTGTTGCGCTGGTGCGAACAGCACCCACGTCCGATCCAGCCTGAGGCTCAGTTAAGCACATAGTGCCCGTCCACTGGCCTGAAATAAGCTTATGTAGATAAGTCTGTTGTTGTGCGGCAGTGCCATGGTTTAGCAGAAGCTCAACTGAGCCTTGTGTGAGCAAAGGGCACAGGGCAAAGGCCATATTGGCACCACTCCAGCATTCTGAAATAGCGGTGGAAAGTTGCCATGGCAACCCTTGTCCGCCAAACTCGGCAGGAAAGGGTACGCCGTTCCAGCCATTGGCAATGAAGGCAGCATAGGCTTGCTTAAAACCATTTGGTGTTGTGACCACCCCATCTTCAATGCGGCAGCCTTGCGCATCGCCTGTTTTATTCAGCGGTGCTAACTCATTATTGGCAAATTTACCTGCTTCTTCTAGCACGGCATCGCAGAGCAAGCTATCCAGCTCATTAAAAGCAGGAAGGCTTAGTGTTTCTTCTAGGTTTAGCACGTGGGTGAGAATGAAGCGTAAATCATCAATGGGAGCTTGGTACGGCATGGCGACATCCTGTCATTGTTGTTGTGCCCATAAAATTTTCCTAAATTTTACATAGCATACCGCTATCGCGGACTCATGGCTGGCTCGGATTTCTATCCTCGCTTTTGCGCCTAGAGTAAATCTATACGCGTCCCTCACGAATATGCCTTACGCCGGCTTTTAAGTAAGCATAGCCGGTGATGGAAGTCAAAATAGCCGCAATCCATAAACCAACACGCCCTAAAAACACTGTCAGCGATTGCTCGGTATACACTTCAACCTCAGAAAAGGAAGGGCCTTCTACCCCCAATAATAGCATAAAAATAGCACCCATTTGAATGGCTGT
>CAYGPX010000101.1:0-5929 GCA_964351935.1 uncultured Rickettsiales bacterium
CAAATCAAAACCATGAGTCTTAAATAATCATCCAGTTTTTTGTTGTAGGATCAATTCTGGTAATGACGATGTTTTGCTTATTGCAGCAAGAGCGCGTCTTTGGCAAAGTGGACAAAAAGGTCATGATAGTGAAGTTGCGGCTATCACTCTCAATGGGTACATCGATAAAATTGTTTCTAATCTAGATGAAGACACAATTGCTGGGAGTGGCGACAAAAGAGAACCTCTTTGTTATGCAGCATTTGAGGTTTTAATTTCTATAATAGAAGAGTTGGGTAATGAAAAAGATACTGATGGAAGCCGCAAGTTAAAAGAAGTGGGTGCTGAAGGATTAATAATAACCTACGAACAGAAAAAAGAAACTGAAGAAGAGCGCCATAAAGCTAATGAAGATTTACAAGGTCATGATGATTCTAGACAACAGAGTGGGAGCTCTTTGCGGTCAAGAACACGTGGAGGAAACAGAGGAGATATTAAGCGGACACTGTTTTAGAAAAGCAAGGCTAAAGATGGGGACTATTTGCTAATTATTGTATAAAATTTCAAATCAAGTTGGCTTATGACTTTGAAGAAGTACACTTCAAGTATGTTTTTATAGCATAGTTAAATTTATAAAGAGGTCTAAGAATGAGAGAAAAGCTAACGGAGCTCATTATAGCTGTATGTGGTCAAAATGAAGACCCTCAGCTCGATCAAGTCACTATACTTGGTGAGGTTATAAATCGTGTATGTAATAAGTTTGAGCATTCAGAGCAAGAAGCAGAAATTAATTCTGCCTTAGAAACACTAACGAAGCATCAGGCGACTGGGGACGGTAAGAATTTACATGGAAGTGGAGATGAAATTGCTCATGCAAGAGTCAGGATAGCAGACGCCTTGTTTCTAAGTACTGTAGAGCATCCGAGTTTACTCACTTTATTGAATAGTGAATTTGGGCAAACTCTTTCAGATGCGTTTGAAGGTGATACTCCTCAAGCGCCAATAACCCCAAATGGAAAAACTGGCATTAACACTCGGGAAATGTGACTCATCATTTAATGGCTGGAGGCATTATCTCAGCTAAAGCTGAGTGGTGTTGCATTACCAAGATATAAGCTTCATTCATTACTTGATTAAGCTCTGCTTGATATTGCTGTTGACAGACAAAGCCATCATGATAGCAAAGCACTGGTATTTGCTGTGCTGTGAAGTAATTAATAATATACTCAGCTATCATTGAGTCTATGTTCTGTAGATGTGTACCCACTTGTTTCAAGAAGAACTGTGCCACAAGCTGAGGGTGCATTTGCTGAAAAGCATTTACCAGCTCTTTAAGCTCTACACCGCTCTCTAAAAACTCTGGGTAGTTCAGCTTACCTTTTTCGTTCAGCTCCTGTAAATTGTTTCTGACAGCGAGATATGCGCCTTGGTAGGTCTTTGCGTTAAGCCAAACTAAGGGGATCTGCTTGGTTACATCTCGTAAAGTGTTCTTCTGCGGGTAATTATCATACTGCTCAAGTGTGTAGGGGTCTTCGGTATAATTGATACCCATCATATGATAGCACATTGTCACGTGTAGTGCTCTATAGTCCAGCTCTACAATAGCATCCCCATTAATGGTAAGCTTTGGCCTTAGTTTACTTGGCATGTTAAGCCACCAGCCACCATAAAACCTGCCTCCATGCTCAAAGCTTTGATAATTAAAGATGCGAGTTACTTTGCAATCTTTTGGTGAATATTTATACGTAGGATGCACTATGGCTGTTTGAGCAAGCAATTGATTGTAATTCTTAAGATTAGAGCGTATCTCAGCAGTTCTGCTCGTGTCTTCGTAGTCTTTCAGTTCTTTGATGGTTTCAGTGCTACCACTTTTTAGGATGACAACCTCTGGCATGTCTTTATGCCACACAATTGTATCAAAGCCGAAAGGCTTAAAGATCTTATCTATCAATTTATTTGTAGCTCTGATGCTAGATGTGCGGCTGGTAGAATAGCCCTTTGTTTTATCCATGTCATTATATGCTGGCACATATTCAATATAACCACGCTCTAAAAGCGCTTCTCTAATCTGACGCAATAGATCAATAGATAGCTTCTTATCGCCTCTGTAGCGCTTTGGAGGCAGTGAATTACTTTTACTATAAGAAATGGAAAGCCATTCATGGTACTGGTCTAGATGATGTCGATAAAGGTTGATGAGTGTTAGCTCAAGATTGTCTCTCCACTTCTTTTCATGGAAACGCTTAGGCTGCTTTTCTTGTTGTATTATTTTGAGAAAATGGTCACATGCGTCTGTCATTGCCGTTCCTTCAGTACATAGATCGAAGCTAAAAGGAATAGACGAACGAATGTTCTTTTTATCTGATTCAATATGCGAGCAACGGTTAGCATCTTCTGCTTTCATGGGTGTTACCTCAGGGTGTTTATACGTGTTAAAAACGAACGATATGACTCTTAGAGTATGATTCCTATAAGAAGTGCTTATCGCTTCTCTAGGGCAGCCTCTACCCCCTAAAGCAGGGGGCAGAAAGCTAGATTGTTATGAGACTAAATCTTCTGGCTTTAGGCCGTGAAATGGATTACTCCCCATTCTAAAGGCAAAGAGTGGGCAGTTGCGCTTTGTGCACTCCCTTATTTCCTTCTCATCACCACCAACACAGGTGATGCATTGTGTCCTAATGGCTTTTGCAGGGCTAGTAGCTCGTTGCCTTGCTTCACGCTCTAGTTTGCAATCCCAATCAGGTGTTTGTAGAAATGCATAAAGCTCTTGAGCTGTATAGCCTTGTGGGTCTTTGTATTTTTTAACCATTACAACCTCCCTCAAGGCTTTTGCCTTCTAAAAGCTGCTTAGCGCATTGCTTGCATTGCTGGTAGATTTGCTTGTATGGAGCAGCTTTTGGTATTTCCTTATTAATCATATTTATAAAAGCTGACTTCAGTTCAATACGAGAATTAAGCACCTCCAAGTTTTTCTCATCTATTGCATCCTTGTGCTTCTTAGCAACCGTGCCATTAACCAGATTGTTATAAGATTGGAAAAACCTCTTCTCGACAGTTTCACTCCCCTGCTGCCTTGCAAGATGTGCTACCGCTTGAATTGCATCCCTAAATTGTGTTGTTGTCTGCCCATCTAAAGCTATTAGGTTATTTGAATTATGCATGGCTGTTACCTCCAGTTTGAGTTCTGGAGTTGATAAAGCTTTCTAGGTGCTCAACCTTATATTTGACTGAACGACCCATTTTGACATAGGGGAGGTCGTAACGCTTTGTAGAGCGCCATACAGCTAACGTTTCTTTTGTAACACCGAGAAAATCAGCGGCTTCATAAGAACTAATAAGTTTGGAATAACTTTCCATAGAACCTCATATATTTAGAATTAACTTTATTAATTCCCAATATATGATTCTCACTCTTTTTTATCTGTGGCAGTTTCATAACTAAATTTTATTAAAACTGCCCCTTTCCTTGCGTATGCCGCTTTATATCTTCTTCTGAATAGGTACTCTCACCGAAAAGAGCGGCATTTATTTCATGATTCCTTCGGTGCAACGGCTTACCACAATACGTTCTTAAGAAGGAACTAACTTTTATTGCAATATAACGTGGCAGCGCCTTTTTGTTATTGTTTTCTGGCAACATTTCATCAAAGAACTGTTGTGATTCATAATAACCTTCTTCCCAGCTAACTTCTCTAAAGTCATTTGCAGCCTTAGTCCACTTATCTTCTTTTAATGACATCTCATTTAACAACTTTGAGAATTCACTTAAGTTAGGAACTTGCTCTGCTAACAATTTAGGAATTCTCCAGTCAGAGTAACTTGAACCCAACTGTTCTAATTCAAGCTTTAAACTTTTTACTTTTACATTTAAATCTAAGAAAGCTGACGCAACTATATCTGGAGCACTTTGTTTTACTCTTTTTCTAAGCTCCACTTCTTCTTGAAAAGTTCTAAGTGAATTACAGATTAGTGAGAATAGACCTGAGACAATAGTGGACTGTAACTCGTGACTACTAAGCAGAAATGCATCAAAGTCTTTTCTCTGTTGAGCATAAGAGAAATTATCTTTTGCATTTATGGCAATCCAGCAGCTTTTCATGTCTTCACTAAAGAGCCTCAGCACATCAACACTATTTACTTTTTCTCCTTCAATCTGGCCTCTAATACCATCAAAAAAGCCTATATGGTCTTGGTATATGCATTCTGGTATATGGTATTTTCTATCATTGTAAGTATCAGTTTTAAACTTCAACACTAGTTCTACCTTCATCTGATTCAGTATATAAAAGCACTATACACTACATTCAAACAAAGAACAATTTGTGGGTCTATTTGTGGGCTGCTCGCCACAAAAGCCACATAAAGCATTGATATAAAAGGAAGATAACAAAAGAAATGGCGGACAGAGCGGGATTCGAACCCGCGTTAGAGTTGCCCCTAAACACGCTTTCCAAGCGTGCGCCTTCAGCCACTCGGCCACCTGTCCGCAAATAGAAACTTTTTATGATAGCTGTGCAGGCTGCAATTTTGCCCACCACATATAAAAAGCAGAGCCTTTTCTTTATCAGACTTGCTTGCTTTTGCAACTAAAAAGGCCAGAATCGTTAAAAATCATCTGCTTTATAAGCAGCGCATCATCGCAAATGCTTACGCCTGAGCCGTTAATAGCGCCAACACGCTTTCAAAGCTGATTTCTTGTTTCTCGCCGGTTTGGCGATTCTTCACCTCGGCCAAGCCATTTTCTGCGCTACGTGGGCCAATTGCCACTTGCCAAGGCAAGCCAATCAAATCAGCCGTTGCAAATTTTGAGCCAGCGCTTTCTTTGCGATCATCATAAAGCACTTCAACACCTGTGGCTTGCAGGCTTTTGTAAAGATCTTCGCACGCTTCGTCGCACGCGGGCAAGCCTGCTTTCAGGTTTAAAAGCCCAACAGCAAACGGCGCAACCGCTTTTGGCCAGATGATACCTCTATCATCGTGACTGGCCTCTATAATCGCTCCCACTAGGCGCGAGACACCAATGCCATATGATCCCATCTGCACGGAAACATTTTTGCCCTCAGCATTGGTCACTTTTGCTTTCATTGCATCCGAATATTTGGTGCCAAAGCTAAATACATGCCCCACTTCAATGCCACGACGGCTTTTTAGTTTGTCTTTTGGCACGGGGCAGTTTGCGGCATCGTGCAGCTCGTCTGCGGCGGCATAAAGCTTGCTGAGTGCTTCAAAATCCACCTCGTCACGTTCCATAAGCTTATCAAACGCTTCGTCATAAAAAATTTCACTCTCGCCCGTATCGGCCAGAACATGAAACTCATGGCTGAGTTTTCCTCCAATAGGGCCAGTATCGGCACGCACCGGCATGGCCGTAAGCCCCATGCGCTTAAAGCAGCGCAAATAGGCTTCGTACATGGTGGTGTAGGAATCTTTTGCGCCGGCTTCGTCAATATCAAAGCTATAGGCGTCTTTCATCAAAAATTCGCGGCCACGCATCACCCCAAAGCGCGGGCGAATTTCATCACGAAATTTCCACTGAATCTGATAGAGATTAAGCGGCAAATCTTTATAGCTACGCACCGTATCGCGGAAAATATCAGTCACCACCTCTTCATTGGTAGGGCCATACAGCATCGCGCGATCCTGACGATCGTTAATACGCAGCATTTCCTTGCCATAATCTTCATAGCGGCCTGATTCTTGCCATAATTCTGCCGGCTGAATGGTTGGCATCAGCAATTGCACGGCTCCAGCATTGGCCATTTCGTCTTCAATAATGCGCTCAATATTACGCAACACCTTCAAACCCAGCGGCAGCCAGCTATAAATACCAGCGCCAAGCTGCTTAATCATGCCTGCGCGCAGCATTAACCGATGCGAGACAATCGTCGCTTCAGCGGGGTTCTCGCGCAGTATCGGCAGAAAATAACGGGAAAGACGCATAGATTACCTA
>CAYGPX010000102.1:0-5863 GCA_964351935.1 uncultured Rickettsiales bacterium
GTGTGATGTTTTTTGGTGCAATGTTGCAAGCACTCGTTGTTTTGCCACATCATTATAGGGTAGGGAGCAATCAGGCTAATATAATTTTATATATTAACCTGCTGTGTCTCATTCCTTATGGATGTCTGCTATATTATGGTGTTTCTTACTTTGGAATAAACGGTGCAGCTTTTGCGTTTTTATTCGGAAATATGCTGGCATATTTTCTGCATGTTGTCTCACTTCTTTTTAAAGAGGACCAATTGCTATGGCGAGCTGTTTTAAGAAAAAATTTATACCTATTACTCGTAGTGTTGTGTATCTGTATTGTTGATATGAACTTTGTATCAAGCCATGACATATTGGTTAGCACTTTTATAGGACTGTTATACTATGTTAGTGTCTTTTGTGCAGTGCTCATTATTAACACGGAAGCCTTTAGAAGAAAAATAGCATGATAAACTTACTGTCTATTCAAGTGTTGCGTGGGATAGCAGCGCTTCTAATTGTTGTGTATCACTCATTTTATTTGCTTGAACAAAAAGCGATGCTTGAATTTTCTTCAATGGCGCATCGCTTTATTGAGTTTCTTCAAATTGGTGTGGATATATTTTTTATTATTAGTGGTTTTATTATTTACTACACGGTCTATGGCAAAGGGAGGGACGTTAGTGTTTGGTCCTTCATAAAGAAAAGATTAATTAGAATAGTGCCGCTATATTGGGTTGTTACAAGTGTGTTGTTCTTTTGCTTGTTGCTGTTTCCTTCATACTTTTCGACTCAGCGCGAGAGTTTATTTACTAACTACATTCTATCGCTTTTATTTATAAGTCATGGTTCAGTTGCCGCAAATTCCTCGCCAATACTGGCTCCAGGTTGGACTATTAATTTTGAGATGCTTTTTTATAGTCTGTTTGCCGGATTCTTAGTTATATCGAATAGTTTTAGTACAACAAAAGTTAAATACAGCATAACCATGCTTTGGCTTTTGTTTGCAATGTGGGGCATGGTAGCAATCGATAATTCCTATGCTAATTTAATAATACTTGAGTTTGTATTTGGAATTTATTTAGCAAAATTTTTCTTAAAAAATGGATGTCTAATAACACCTAAGATAGGGCTTTGGGCATTTGCCGGATCTTTAATTTGTAGTTTTGTTTCTATCTATCTTTTAGATAGTCCGACAGAAATAAGATTTCTTTCGCTTGGTATACCTTCCTTATTGTTTATTGTGTTTGCTCTTTCACTCGAAGGTAAGGAGGCTTTTGCAACATCACTATTTAGATGGCTCAAAAAAACGGGTGACTATTCATATAGCATTTACCTCTGGCACATTTTTATATGCTACCTTTTCTTAAGGCTAATTCCAACTCCTGAGCAACATGTTTTGATGTATCTACTTGCAACGGTTAGTGGCTCTATCTTAATTGGTTTTTTATCCTTTCATTTAATAGAGCGTACTTTTACATACATATTTAAAAACTATAAAGATTTTCCCAACTATATATCAGATAAAGTTCTGTTATTACCTGTGTTGTTTTTAGCTACGTTATGGGATTTTCGATGGAACGATATGCGTATATTTGATATTGCCGCGCTGGGCGTTCTTGTAATTTTGTTGGGACGATATTTAGTTATAAACCGTAAACTCTTAATTTCAGTTAGGGAGGTTGCGCTTGCGGTTTTTATAGCCATTTGGTGTGCGTATGGTTATATTTCACTAGGGCACAACTCATCGCTGGTAATTGTTTTTGGCCTAGTTATTTTTGTGCTTTCAAGGGGGTATTTACGCAGTAACAGTGATTTAATATATGGTGCTGCCATGTGGGTTCTTTCCATACATATAGGCTGCTTCTTTATACAGTATTTTAATTTTCATTTAACCGGAGTGGTTATTAATCCTTTCGGTTGGTTGGGTTACGATACACGCTCTATAAATGAGCTTGCATTGATGCCGGTTTTAAGAGCTTCAGGTTTATTTGCTGAGCCTAATAGTTATTGCGTTAATGTAATATATCTCTTAGCTTTTATCTTTTTTAAGAAGGAATCTAAGTGGTTGGTTTTTCTCTCTATACTAACACTGTGCGTTTCTCAGTCTCTTTGGGGTGTTATTGTAGGGTTCTTACTTCTCATGATGTGGTTTTTTATGCATGCTAGAAGTTTCTTAAAAGGGGTGGTCGCATCTACTTGCTATGCAGTGTTGCTTCTATTTTTGTTTGTAACTAGCTTATACGTTACTGAAGGAAGATATCACGATACACCGCATTTTATACAGCGCATTCAAGAAATACAGCAAGATCCATCTCTAAGAGAGAGATTTGTTGCCAATAGCATTCCAAATAATTCTAGTAGTAGTACTTTCAGGAAAGATAGCGATGGTCCTCTTTCCAGAGTGCTTGATGATAAACATAATCACTCTTTTATTACAAAATACGATCTTTTTGGTTACGGCATTTCAACAAAACTGTTTTTACTTGGTGTGCCCTTAAATGGTCTCGCTTTAGTGTTTTTTGGTATGGGAATTATAGGTATAGTAATATTATGTGCTATTGTATTGCCGCTTTATAGGTTTGAGCCTTCTTTAAACATAAGGCAGAGATATACTTGGATAGTCATATTTTGTATTCTTTTGACATCTTATCCGCTTTTCACCTATATATTCTTCTGGATATGGTTGGCAGCAACGATGCCAAAACTTTCTGAGGATAAAATATTTAAACGCTTTGCTTTTCAGAAACCAGTTTAGTTGTTATTATGCGCCAAATTTCTAGTTGATATGGAATAAATATGAAAAAAGATATAATAGCGGTTATTGGTCTTGGCTATGTAGGATTGCCAGTTGCTCTTGCTTTTGGTCGCAAGCGTAAAGGTACTATCGGTTTTGATATCAATAAAAAGCGGATAAATGATTTAAATAATGGTGTTGATATTACTGGCGAAAGCAGCAAAAAGGAACTGGAGGTAGAAGGGTTGCTACTAACCTCTGATCCTGAAGAAATTAAAAATGCTACTTTTTTTATTGTGAGTGTGCCAACACCGATTGATGTAAACCGCCAGCCAGATTTGGGTGTGCTACGTAGTGCCTGTAACGCCATTGGAAAAGCGCTAAAAGTAGGCGATGTAGTGGTGTTTGAATCTACAGTTTATCCAGGAGTAACTGAAGAGTTCTGTGGCCCGATTCTTGCAGAGATTTCAGGTTTAGTGCAGGGTGTTGATTTTAAGTTGGGCTATTCGCCTGAGCGTATTAACCCCGGTGATAAAGAGCACACATTAGAGCGTATTATTAAAGTGGTTTCTGGAGAAGATGCGGAAACTTTGGAGCGTGTAGCAACGGCCTATGAATCAATTATTGATGCTGGTGTATTTAGGGCTAGTAGCATTAAGGTTGCTGAGGCAGCAAAGGTAATTGAAAACACTCAGCGCGATTTGAACATTGCACTGATGAATGAATTGGCACTTATTTTTGATAAAATGAATATTCGTACGGCTGATGTGTTGGCGGCTGCGAGCACAAAGTGGAATTTCTTAAAGTTTTCTCCGGGCTTAGTGGGTGGGCACTGTATTGGTGTTGATCCCTATTATTTGACCGCTAAAGCTGAATCTTTAGGCTATCACCCGCAAGTGGTGCTGGCAGGGAGGCGCATTAATGATGGTATGGGGGCGTATATTGCCAGTAAGGCGGTAAAGCTTTTAATTCAAGCCGGAAAGCCTGTAAAGCGCGCAAAAGCGGCAGTGCTTGGCTTAACGTTTAAAGAAAATGTGCCTGATTTACGCAATAGCCGCGTGCCTGATATCATTAAAGAATTAGCTGAATACGGAGTAAAATCTAAGGTGCATGATGCCATGGCAGATGCAGAAGAGGCCTATCACGAATATGGCATTAAGCTTTGCTTGGAAAGTGACATTAAAGATTTAGATTTGCTTATTCTTGCTGTTCCCCATAAGGCATATATTGGCGGATGGATGTATAAGTTGATTGAATCTATGCCAAAAGGCTGTGTTGTGATGGATATTAAGTCAGTTTTGGATACTGATAAAATTCCTGAAGATTATATATATTGGAGTTTATAGGCGCGTGAGAAAGATTCTTGTTACTGGAGCTGCAGGCTTTATTGGTTCGCACCTATGTAATCGGCTTTTAGCGGATGGGCGTGAAGTTATTGGTTTGGATAACCTTAATGATTACTATGATGTAAATCTTAAAAAGGCGCGACTCTCACCCTTGCAAGAACAGAAAAATTTTAGTTTTATAAAATGCTCGCTTGAAGATAAGTCTGAGATTGAAGATCTATTTAAAAACAATAAGTTTGATGCAGTTGTTAACCTTGCTGCTCAAGCGGGCGTGCGCTACTCACTCACTAATCCGGATTCTTATATTCAAAGTAATATAGTGGGTTTCTTAAATATTCTAGAGGCGTGCCGTCATCATGGTGTTGGGCATTTGGTTTATGCTTCTAGTAGCTCGGTTTATGGTGCAAATACCAAGATGCCGTTTTCGGTGGAAGACAATGTAGATCATCCTGTAAGTCTTTATGCAGCCAGTAAAAAATCAAACGAGTTAATGGCACATACCTATAGTCATCTTTATGGGTTACCTACTACGGGATTACGCTTTTTTACGGTATATGGTCCGTGGGGAAGGCCAGATATGGCATTATTTCTATTTACGAAAGCTATTTTGGCAGGCGAGCCGATTGATGTGTTCAATCATGGCAAAATGCGTCGTGATTTCACCTATATTGATGATATTGTTGAAGGCGTTTACCGCACCACATTAAATATTGCTAAGCCTAATGCGGATTGGAGTGGTGACAATCCAGATCCATCTACCAGTAAAGCACCTTATCGAATTTACAACATTGGAAACAATAATCCGGTGGAGTTGATGGAAATGATTACGACGCTTGAGAAAACACTCGGCAAGGAAGCCAAAAAGAACCTGATGGATATTCAGCCTGGTGATGTGCCTGCTACATACGCAAACGTAGATGCACTAACACGTGATGTTGGTTTTAAGCCTGAAACGCCTATTTCAGTAGGGATTGAGCGCTTTGTAAAATGGTACAAAGAGTTTTATAGCGTTTCGTAAGTTTAGGAATGACTTGGGCTATTATTTAGCTTAAAAAATACAGACCATAAATTTTTAATCGCTATAGCCACAGATGTGCGGAATTTCCGGATTTATAGAAACAAGTCTAAGCCGAAGTGATGAGTCGCTTCAGCAAACCGCACTTGCTATGGCCAAGGCAATTGAGCATCGCGGCCCCGATGATGCAGGCGCATGGTCAGAGGCTGAATCTGGCTTGGCATTATCGCATCGTAGGCTTTCTATTATTGATCTCTCGCAAGAAGGGCATCAGCCCATGCATTCTGCAAACGGACGTTACACGATCGTATTTAATGGGGAGATATACAACTTCCTTGAAATTAAAGCAAAGCTGCAAGCAAACTGGCGCGGTCATTCTGATACAGAAGTGATGCTGGCGGCGATTGAGGCTTGGGGGATAGAAAGGGCGCTTCAGTCTTTTAATGGAATGTTTGCATTTGCCTTATGGGATAAGCAAGAAAAGGAGCTAACTCTCGCACGTGATAGAGTAGGGGAGAAGCCGCTTTACTATGGAACACAAGGTAATACATTTTTGTTTGCATCTGAATTAAGTGCTATGAAGCAGCACCCTGATTGGTTGGATGTGATAGACCGCCAAGCCCTCTCGTTGCTAATACAATATAACTATATTCCTGCACCTTATTGTATTTTTAAAGGCATAAGAAAGCTTGATCCAGGTTGCTACTTAAAACGAAAAAATGATGGAAGTATTCAGCATTTTTGCTATTGGAATCCCGCTGAAGTCGCTGTGGCACGTATTAACGTACCGTTTTCTGG
>CAYGPX010000103.1:0-5833 GCA_964351935.1 uncultured Rickettsiales bacterium
ATATTTGTCACTTCACGCAACTTTAACACTGAAGGATGCTCCACCGCAGAAACCATCACCCGCTGACGCCCAAAACCCACCAGCGCCAAATTGTTGGCTTCTGTGCCACTGGCGGTAAATATCAGCTCAGCATCCAGCCCACCAAGTGCTTGCTGCACCTTACGGCGCGCCGCTTCCATCAACGCCCTTGCAGCGCGCCCACTTGCATGCACTGAAGAGGGATTAAGTGCCACATCCATCTGGCGGATAATCGCCTCTTTCACCTCAACACGCATCGGCGCGGTGGCGTTATAATCTAAATAAGCTCTAGGCATGCACTACCTCAGCTATCGGTTGTTTTTCAAAAAAGGTTGTAGCCGGCGTAAGCTTCTTTTCGCATACATCTGCAAGCGAAACTGACGATAAATAACCATAAATTTGCTTACCAAGCCCATCCCATAACGCATGGGTGGCGCAGAATGATTTATTCTGCATACAGCCAGTATTTTTTTGCTCTTTTACATCGCATCGTGTCATTTTAATTGGTTCATCTACCGCCAGAATAATATCCGCAATACGAATATCACTCGCATCACCTGCCAACACATAACCACCACCTGGGCCACGGACTGATTCCACCACGCCCGCTTTGCGAAGTTTGACAAATATTTGCTCTAAGTAGTTAAGCGCTATTTCTTGGCGCTCAGCCACATCACCCAGCCTTACTGGCTGACTTTCAGCGCTTTGCATAGCAATATCAACCATTGCCATCACTGCATAACGTCCTTTAGTGGTCAGATTCATGGTTTTGCACTCCATTGCTTTGCCGTTTCATCTACTCCACCCTCTAATTCTTTCAAACGCTTTTTCATCTGGCGCATTTCATCCATCAATGTTTCAATATCGCGCTTGGTGGGATCAAGCACCTCGCCCTGCTCTGTGCCATAAGCACTAAATTCATCTTCATGCTTTGCCAGTTGTTTTTTGCCAATTTTGGTGCGCCTTGCAGGTACACCCACCATGGTCTGATTTACCTCAACATCATTCACCACCACAGCGTTTGAACCAATTTTTGCACCATCACCCACCGTAATTGGCCCTAGCAATTGCGCGCCTGCACCAATAATTACGTTATTTCCCACCTGCGGATGGCGGATACCGTCATGAAATGCCGTACCACCCAATGTAACACCATGATAAAGTGTAACATCATCACCAATTTTAGCCGTCTCACCAATCACCACACCCATACCATGATCGATAAAAAGTCGTTTCCCAATGGTTGCGCCCGGGTGAATTTCAATGCCTGTGGCAAAGCGAGACACTTGCGCAATTACGCGCGCCAGCAAATGCCACTCACGCTTCCAAAGCCAATGCGCCAAGCGATGCATCCACATTGCATGCAGCCCCGGATAGCACAGCACCACCTCCACGCGCGAACGCGCAGCAGGATCGCGTGCAAAGAACGAGTCTATCTCATCCAACAATGCTTTAAACATCTATTTCCCTTTACTACTCTTTTCGCCACCGACACCATCAAAAACCAAAGTTTTTTCGGTTATACCTTGCATTTCTTGCAAAATAATATATACAGATTGCCGGTTGGCAATGAAAGGCAACTTAAGCCCTCTGCCCCACCTTATAGAATAACCCAGCAAATCAGTCAAGTATTAACTGGGTACTGTATGGAGACACGACATAAGCCTGAAACTACAAGCAATCAGGCTTAAAATTTGGAACACTATACTAATCATTTCTGGAAAGGTTACACACAATGCCCGAGGTTATTTTAGCCGGTCCTGAGGGACGTATCGAAGCACGTTATCACCAAGCTGAAGCAAAAAATGCACCTGCTGCATTAGTATTACATCCACACCCGCTTCATGGCGGCACTATGAATAACAAAGTTGCCTATAATCTTTATCACAGTTTTGTGCGTAAGGGTTTTTCGGTATTACGTTTTAACTTCCGTGGCGTTGGCCGCTCTCAAGGTAGTTTTGATCAAGGCATCGGCGAATTGAGCGATGCTGCGGCTGCACTTGATTGGTTGCAATTGCAAAACCCCGGTACCGGTTCATTTTGGATTGGCGGGTTTTCATTTGGCTCGTGGATTGGTATGCAGCTTTTGATGCGCCGTCCTGAACTGGAAGGATTTATTTCTATCTCCCCTCCAGCAGGTGGCTATGACTTTAGCTTCCTTTCTCCATGCCCTGCACGCGGACTTGTAGTACAAGGCGATCAGGATAGTATCGTCGATGTAGCTGATGTAAACCGCTTGGTAGGAAGACTTCAATCACAGAAAAACAGCGGCATCGATTATGAAGTAGTCGAAGGCGCGGATCACTTCTATCGCACCACCATGGAAACCTTAGTAGGCCATGTGGATGATTATATAGACCGCCGTTTGGACGAAAAAGCCAATAGCCAACAAAAATCCCGCCCTGACCGTCGTCGTCGTCAGGCTGTGCCGGTAGAATAAAATTCTACTCACTTTAGCATACTAAAAAACCTCCCAAATCACTTTAGATTTTGGGAGGTTTTTTATTTCAAATTATGAAACTTTATTTCACGCCGCGCAAAAACGACCACCCGTCAGCTCTGGCGCTTTAATACCTGTGGTAGATGAGTATGTCAGCGGCAGGCCAAGCTTGCTACGCACCGCAAGATAAGCGAATGCCTCGGCTTCTAAACTGTCGCCATTATGCCCAAGCGCTTCTATTGGCTGAATGTCTGCACCCGTATAATGCGCCAACATCTGCATCAGTGTAGCATTATGGCGGCCACCGCCAGTAATATACCATACACCCACATTTTGAGGAAAAACCTCAGCAGCCTTTGCAATACTTGCTGCGGTAAAGGCGGCCAGTGTTGCCATTTTATCTTCCAATGCCAACACTGAAAGATCAGGCAGCGACTTCACAAACTCGTTTCTATCGAGTGATTTGGGGGGGGTACGTAAAAAATAAGGATGCGCCAGCAGTTGCGAAAGCACTGCCTCGTTCACTTTGCCTCTGGCTGCCACTTTGCCACTTTCATCACACGCTTTGCCTGTTGCTTCATACATCACATCGTCCATCAGCGCGTTGCCTGGGCCTGTATCAAACGCCAACATCTCGCCTTTTTCACCAATCCATGTAATGTTTGAAACCCCACCAATATTTACAATTGCCGTAGGTTTTGCTTTGCTCGCCACCATTGCACGGTGAAACACCGGTACTAAGGGCGCACCCTCTCCACCTGCTTTTACATCGGCAGTTCTAAAGTCAAACACCACGTCTATGCCTGTCTCTTTGGCTAAAAGTTCACCATCGCCAAGCTGCACCGTCACCCCTTCATGCGGGCGATGCTCTACCGTTTGGCCATGAAACCCTATCAGATCAATTTCTGATGCTTTAATATTGGCGGCTTTCAGCAGCGCTTTGACTGCTTCTGCATGTTTGAGTGTTAGCATACGGGTGAGCACAGCGCGATCGCCCTTTCCGGCAATCACTTGCACAATCTGCTCACGAATCGCTACGTCGTAAGGCAGCGTAATTGCTTCGCCCGATGCTAAAAAATTCACCCCATCGGTTTTTAAGAGTGCCGCATCAATACCATCCATCGACGTACCACTCATCAGGCCAATCGCCGTAAAGATTTTTGGTTGGGACATAGGAAGTGTTCCGTTTTTAGTGCAAGGGAGAAAACTGTTAATTACCAAACCAGATTTCAGCAATACAGAAATTCTCCGTGTTGCTTAACAAATATGCACTACCAGAAAAACAGTTTCCACTATTATTTACAGTTAATTTACCACTTCGAGGTAAAAGGTCTCCATCCAGCTTCTGATCCAAATTATAAGCTTCTGTAGGTGTAATAAACCCTTCGTTACATAAGCCAACTGTGGCACTCTGTGCTCCAAACCCAAATCTATTTCCTGCATCCCCTGGGTTGGAGCGGTAAAGAGCACTTACACAGCTATTCAAACCAGAAGCAGGGGCATTAACACCAGCAACGTGAATAGCATGATTAGTTCCCGCTCCTGTGGCCGAGCCGGTAAAAGTCCCTTCAATAACCTCTGCATTGGCTAAATGCTGCCAGAAGCGTAGCATTTCATTGTCGGTAAGACTCGTTCCCGAATCCACAGCGCCATCACCGTTGCCATTACACTCGCCTGTCGTTGCTCCCGTACCACAACCAGACCAGTAATTATCGGCATTCGACATATCGCCCGGCAAGGCATCATATTGCAGTTTGAAACTATTCACTGCCACAAGATATTTATTGTAATCTGATGTGATTGTTCTGAGCCCAGCCGCTCGCACCAAACTCGACCCAGCACTAATACCTGCCACAATCAAACCGATGATGACGATAACAATCGAAAGTTCTAAAAGCGTGAAACCCGATGATTTAGGGTGCATCCGCCCTTCCTACATTATTTTTCCACTTAAGCACATTTTATCACAGGAAATAACATTACAAAAGAAAATAAAATAAAATAAAAAACAATCCCAAACTCGCTAATATGAAGCGAAAATGCAGATTTACGAGAACCGGAAGTTCCAATGTATATAGACATACATGAAAGCCGGAAGCGCAGGAAATCTGTATTTGCAGCAAGTAGTAGTAGTAGAGTTTGACTTAAGCCGCTTCGCCTTCTTCCTTAGCCTTGCTCTCAAGCGCTTCTTTTGCCTTGTGAGAAAGCTGAATGTTTAACTCACGCAAGTGCTTAGGGTCAGCGGTTGCGGGTGCATTCATCAATAAATCTTCTGCTTTTTGATTCATTGGGAAGGCAATCACTTCGCGGATATTCGGCTCATCTGCCAGCAGCATCACAATACGGTCAATGCCCGGTGCAATACCACCATGAGGAGGCGCACCAAATTTGAATGCGCGAATCATCCCGCCAAACTTATCATCCACCACTTCAGCACCATAGCCGCAAATTTCAAAGGCTTTGTACATTAGCTCTGGACGGTGATTACGAATAGCACCACTTGAAAGCTCAATGCCGTTACACACAATATCATATTGCCACGCATTGATTTGTAGCAATTCATCCTTGCCTTTTGCGCTTTCTAGCGCTTGCATACCACCTTGTGGCATTGAAAACGGATTATGACTGAATTCAATTTTCTTATCGTCTTCGTTCCACTCAAAATAAGGGAAGTCAACAATCCAGCAGAATTTGAACTCGTTTTCGTCAATCAACTTTAACTCATTACCCAGATGCGTACGCACATGCCCTGCAATAAAGGCCGCTTCGGCAGGTGTACCACTTGAAAAGAACACCGCATCGCCATTTTGAACGCCGGTAATTTCTTTTAGTTGGTTCAAGCGGGTTTCATCCAAAAATTTGGCAATTGGGCCTTTGCCTGTGCCATCTTCATTAAAGATGATATAGCCCAAGCCCGGCGCGCCCAGCTCTTGTGCGAAGGCAATTTTCTTATCGAAGAAACTACGTGGCTCATTCGCCACTTTAGGAGCAGGAATGGCACGCACCACCGCACCTTTTTCAATGTTTTTGGCAAAAATAGAAAAATCAGAACCGCGGAACACTTCCGTAGCATCACTAATAATCAGCGGATTGCGCAAATCTGGCTTGTCGTTGCCATATTTGAGCATCGATTCAGCATATGGAATGCGTTGGAACGCTTCGTCACTGATTTTCTTATCCGAAAACTCTTTGAATGTCTCGCGCAGCACTGGCTCCATCACGCCAAACACATCTTCTTGTGTGGCGAACGCCATTTCCATATCCAGCTGATAAAACTCACCGGGGCTGCGATCTGCACGCGCATCTTCATCGCGGAAGCATGGCGCTACTTGAAAATAGCGATCAAAGCCCGAACACATTAACAGCTGCTTAAAT
>CAYGPX010000104.1:0-4313 GCA_964351935.1 uncultured Rickettsiales bacterium
CGACAATATGGTGCTTATGTGCATGTGGATGCGGTACAGGCTTTTGGCAAAGTTCCGTTAGATTTTGCTGCATTAGGTGTTGATTCTATGAGTGTTTCCGCGCACAAGCTTGGCGCAGGTGCTGGTGCTGCGGCACTTGTGGTGCGCAAGGGTGTGGATGTTACCGCTCAGATAGTTGGAGGCGGGCAGGAAAAGCGCCGCCGTGCAGGAACAGAAAATATATTGGCCATTCATGGTTTTGGTGTAGCGGCTGAGCTTGCTATGCAAGAGTTGGAAGTAGAATTTGTACGCCAGCAAGGCCTGCGTAATGCGCTTGAAGCACAAATTCGCGCGGTTGCGCCTGAAGTATTGATTTTTGCTGAAAATGTAGCGCGTTTGCCCAATACATCAGCAATTGCTATGCCTTTTACGTCTAGTCAAACCCAGTTGATTCGCTTCGATTTGGAAGGTGTAGAGGTGAGCGCTGGCTCGGCATGTTCTTCCGGTAAGGTGGAAATGTCGCATGTGTTGCAAGCCATGCAAGTAAAGCGTGATGTGGCAGAAACCATGGTGCGCGTAAGTTTAGGTAAGGCAACTACAGAAGAAGAAATTAGTAAATTTGTTGCTGTTTGGGCTGAGTTATATCAGCAGTCACAGCAGCAGGCGGCTTGAAATAAGGGCTAAATGTCAGTGCCGAGTGCTAAGAATTTTTAGCTCAGCACTTAGCACATAGCACTAAAAATTAAAGAGGTAGATTATGAGTAATGTAAATAACAATATCAAAACGCCGGTTTATCTGGATTATCAGTCCACTACACCGCTTGATCCGCGCGTGTTTGAAGTGATGACACCTTATTTCTTGGAGAAATTTGGTAACCCGCATTCACGCAGCCATGCGTTTGGTTGGGAAGCAGAAGCAGCAACCGAGCATGCACGTGAGCAAGTGGCCTCGCTCATTGGTGCTAACTCAAAAGAAATTGTGTTCACTTCAGGCGCAACCGAATCAAATAATTTGGCAATCAAAGGTGTGGCGCATTTTTATGGTGATAAGAAAAACCATATTATCACCTTGGCGACTGAGCATAAATGCGTGCTCGATTCGTGCCGTCATTTAGAGCGTGAAGGCTTTAACGTAACTTACTTGCCGGTACAACCCAACGGTTTGGTTGATTTGCAACAATTAGAAGATGCCATCACCGATAAAACTGTATTGATATCTATCATGGCGGTAAATAACGAAATTGGTGTGATTCAACCACTAAAAGAAATTGGCGCGCTTTGCCGCAAGAAAGGGGTATTTTTCCATACGGATGCGGCACAGGCCTTTGGTAAAATTCCATTGAATGTAGAAGAGCTAAACATCGATTTGATGAGTATTTCAGGCCACAAGATTTATGCACCAAAAGGTATTGGCGCACTTTATATTCGCCGTAAGCCGCGTGTACGTTTGGTGCCGATTATTAATGGTGGTGGGCAGGAACGTGGATTCCGCTCAGGTACCTTGCCAACGCCACTGGTTGTAGGCTTGGGTGAGGCCGCTGCAATTGCTCAGAAAGAGATGCCAGAAGAGTTAGTGCGTACTAAAAAACTCTATGATATGCTTTATGAAGGCATTGTTGCCAATGTGAAGGATGTGTTTTTAAATGGTGATGAAAAGCAGCGTGTTTTTTCAAACCTAAACATCAGCTTTGCCTATATCGAAGGTGAATCGATGATTATGGCGATACGTGATTTGGCAGTAAGCTCTGGCTCTGCTTGTACGTCGGCCAGTTTAGAGCCATCGTATGTGCTGCGCGCACTCGGTGTGGATGAGGAGCTTGCGCATACATCCATTCGCTTTGGTATTGGTCGTTTCACTACCGAAGAGGAAATTACATTTGCCATTAAAACCGTTTCAGGCGCTATTAATAAGCTGCGTGAAATGAGCCCGTTATGGGAAATGGTACAGCAGGGCGTTGATTTAAAATCCATCAAGTGGGCGGCGCACTAAAAATTAAGTTTATCGTTTCTAGTAAGTACTTCTAGCAATGATAAACCACTAAATAACAACGATTTATGATATAATGAACCTTTGGAGGTAAATACAATGGCTTATAGTGAAAAATTAATGGATCATTACGAAAATCCACGCAATGTTGGCTCGTTTGAAAGCAAAGAAGGCGTTGGCACAGGCTTGGTGGGTGCACCGGCATGTGGTGACGTAATGAAGCTGCAAATTCAAGTGAAAGATGGCGTGATTTCGGATGCAAAATTTAAAACATTTGGTTGTGGTTCGGCCATTGCTTCGTCATCACTGGTGACAGAATGGGTGAAAGGCAAGCGTATTGAAGATGCTGAAAAAATCACCAACAAAGAAATTGCTGAAGAGCTTTCGTTGCCTCCGGTAAAAATTCACTGTTCGGTGTTGGCTGAAGATGCAGTGAAAGCTGCTATTGCAGACTATCGCGAGCATAACGAAAAATAAATGTTCAGAGCTAAGTGCTGAGTGCGAACATAAGAATAACGAGTTTAGGAAAACTCGTCTCTTTAGTGCCCAGAGGGCTTAGGCTCATTTGAAAAGTTAGGAAGCTTTTCAAGGAGCGAAATAAAGGAAAAATAAACGATGGCGTTACCACCTCCTATCACTGTAACAGATGCGGCAAAAGCGCGTGTGAAAGCGTTGCTTATGCAGCGTGGAAAGCCCTCGGCTGGTGTGCGTGTTGGTGTGCGTAGTGGTGGCTGCTCAGGTCTTTCTTATACGATTGAATATGCGGACGAAATAAATCCGTATGATGATGTGGTGACGGTGAAGGCTGATGAACAGAGCGATGAAGAGCTAAAAATTCTTATCGACCCGAAAGCTATCATGTATCTGATCGGTACGGAGATGGATTTTGTGGAAGAAAAAATGAAATCGGGCTTTGTATTTCATAATCCTAATGAAAAAGGGCGCTGCGGTTGCGGTGAAAGCTTTAATGTCTGAGGCAACGAAAGCAATAAATAGTAGCCACGTTAAATGCTGGGAATGTGGCGCTAGCAACAGCGAAGCTGCTATTTTCTGTGTATCGTGCAACCATTTGCAAGCGCCGCGCGCGGTGGATGCATTTGTGCTTTTTAATTTTGCTCCTGCATTTGAAATAGACGAGGCTGCGCTTGAGCAAGCCTATCTGTCATTGCAGCAGCAGGTGCACCCTGATCGCTATGCCAATGCTTCAGCCAAAGAGCAGCGCTTTGCTACGGCACACACTCTGGCACTTAATGCAGCGTATGATGTATTAAAATCGCCACTGGGTCGTGCTGAATATTTGTTAGAACAGCAAGGGCTGATTGTAAATCGTGACGGAAGAGATTCAGTCAAGCCATCGCAAATGCTGTTGATGGAATCGCTCGAAGCTAGAGAAAAATTAGAGCATGCCAAAGATGTTGCTTCTCTTAGGGTGATGCAGCAAGAAGTAAAAGATGAAAAGAAACTCTGCCTTGCAGCACTCAAAGATGCATTTGATAAGAAAAACTATCAGCAAGCCGCGCAAAGCACCATTCGCTTAAAATATTTACAAAAACTGCAGCAGGAAGTGAAAGAGAAGAAGCGTAATTTCTAAAGATTTTACATGCCAAATTGCTCAAGGCTGGCTTAATGTTCCAACCTTGCTTTTGTACCTAGCAATCTGGGAGTAATCTAGGCCATTTTGATGCCAAACACCAATTGCACCTGTTGCCTAATCTGTTATAGTCGCTTTCAACTTAAAAACTAGAAATTAGAAACTAAATTATGCTCCTGCAAATTCACGAACCCGGCCAAACACCTACGCCCCATCAAGATGATGATGAGGTGGGTATAGGTATTGATTTAGGAACAACTCACTCGCTCGTGGCAATTGCTGAAAAAGGTAAGCCGCGCATTTTGCTAGGGCCTGATGGCGAGGGGATTGTGCCCTCAGTTGTTGCCTATCTGCACGATCGTGTAATTGTGGGAAGGGAAGCCAAAGACTGGCTAGGTCGTGAAGATGGCGTGGTGGTTTCCTCCATCAAAAAGCTGATGGGGCGTGGTAAAGAAGACATTCGCAAAATTTCAGGCAATCTGCCTTATACGATTGATGAAACACAAGAAGGTGGCATGGTGCGCTTGAAAATAGGCAATCAGTACCTGACACCCGTTGAAATCTCTGCTGAGATTTTAAAATATTTGCGTGATAGAGTAGAAGAATCCATAGAGCGTCAGGTTACAAAAGCGGTCATTACCGTTCCGGCTTATTTTGACGATGCAGCGCGCACCGCAACGCGCGATGCCGCGCGGCTGGCGGGCTTAGAAGTGTTGCGATTGGTGAGCGAGCCAACGGCTGCTGCCTTTGCCTATG
>CAYGPX010000104.1:4323-5791 GCA_964351935.1 uncultured Rickettsiales bacterium
TTGGATCGAAGCAAAGAAGGCATTTATGCCGTCTATGATTTGGGTGGTGGTACATTTGATGTGTCGCTTCTTAAAATGGAAAAGGGCGTATTCCGTGTGCTTGCCACAGGTGGTCATACGGCCCTTGGTGGGGATGATTTTGATCGTGAAGTGCTAGAGCTGTTGCTGTGGGAATATAAAAATCAGACCGGCAAAGGTTTAAAGCCGAGTGCAGCTGAGCTTACGCATTTATTGCATATTGCTCGTTCAGTAAAAGAAGAATTAAGCCAACAGGAAGAAGTAAAGGTAGAGCTGCCACTGGCAGGCGAAGCGCATCACTTCACCATTACCCGCAAGCAGCTGAACGAAGCTATTGCCCCTTATGTGAATGCTACGCTCGATTTGTGCGAACAAGCGCTGGATGACGCTGATATTTCGCTTTCTGATATTCAAGGTGTGGTGCTGGTGGGTGGTTCAACACGGTTGCCACTGGTAGTGGAGCAGGTGAAGGCGTTTTTTGGTACGTTGCCCCATGCGCAAGTAAACCCTGATGAAGTGGTAGCACTTGGTGCTGCGTTGCAGGCGGAAGGACTCACTAAAGGTTCGGATAACTTGCTGCTGGATGTGTTGCCGCTTTCGCTGGCGATGGAAACCATGGGTGGGTTGGCTGAAAAAGTGATTCACCGCAATACGCCGATTCCTGTTTCTAAAGCGCAGGAATTTACGACCTATCAAGATGGGCAGTCGGGCATGAAGTTTCATATTGTGCAGGGCGAGCGCGAAATGGCGGAACAAAACCGGTCACTTGCACGTTTTGAGTTAAAAGGTATTCCGCCCATGAATGCAGGTGTAGCGCGTGTGCGCGTTACCTTTACGGTGGATGCTGATGGGTTGCTGACGGTTTCAGCAAAAGAGCAGAGCTCAGGCGTGCAGCAACATATTGAAGTGAAGCCAAGCTATGGGCTTTCGGAAGAAGAAATTATGCACATGCTGCGAAGCTCGATGGCGCATGCCAAGCAAGATATGACACAGCGCCTGCTGGCCGAAGCAAAAGTTGAAGCAGGGCGCGTGTTGCAAGCGGTTGAAAATGGCCTAAAAACAGATGGGCATCTGATAAAACCTGCCGATGTAGCTGCGATTGAAGTGGAAATAAAAGCACTAAGATTAGCGCTAGAAGGCAATGAGCGCGATACAATTAAAAGCGCACAGGAAGTGCTAGAAAAAATCACACGCGATTTTGCAGCACTGCGCATGGAACTGCATATAAAGCTTGCGCTTAAAGGTAAGCAAATTGACGATATGGGTGAGTGAGCTTAGTGCTTAGAAAAGCGCTTGATGCATTAAACCCACACCTGCGGTAGGTTTAGCTACTACTGCGATGGCTATAAAGCCAGTAGTGACTCCTTGGCAGTAATCATTTCGCCTTGCGAAAAAGCTACTTAGGCTTTATATCGTTAATGGCATTGAAAGAACTACGAAAGAAAGAGAG
>CAYGPX010000105.1:0-5778 GCA_964351935.1 uncultured Rickettsiales bacterium
TCGCGCAGTATCGGCAGAAAATAACGGGAAAGACGCATAGATTACCTATTATTCGTGGCAGATTGCCTGTTTTTGCTCAACATAGGTAAACACGCGCAGTTGTGCAAGTTTTATAGTTGTTCTCGCAGTTTTTTGTCGCAAATTAGCACCAAAATTTCCTCCAACAATTACTAAAAACCTTCTGCTTTACAAAGCATTTTGGCTGTTCAAGGGCGTTTCTTTAGCATTGTAATAATGCTGTAATATTGATCTGGTATGATTAAACAGTGTCAGGAAGTGTTTCCGGCAGGAATGGGAAAAATTTAACTGTGAATTAGTAAAGAAGATGGCAACTGTACAAACCATAAAAACATCACTTACAGAGGTATTATCAGCCGATTTGGCTAATTGTATTGATGTAACCAATGATAGTAATGGTGTTAAATTTTCTTTTACGCTTAATGATCAAAATAACGGTAACGCCAATGAGCGTGACCTGATTGCATTAGCGAGATTTCTACAGTCTTATTTAGCAAATCAAAACTACAATACCAGCGGCAAAACACTAAATCAAACCGGCACCAATATTTTTGGAAATGTAGCAGCTGCTGTACAAACCGCAGCTACCGGAAATAAATGGGAGTTAACTGTTACTCCACAAGCCGATGCGGCTATAAACCTAGACGCGCTACAAGCACAGGTGATAACTTTTGCAACATCACTACAAACCGATGAAAAACATAAAGCCTTATGGCGCAGTGGTGCAGTAAAAGACCCTGTATACCCAGAAAAAGAGGATTTGGCAAAAAAAGTTATTGATGCCATCAATGAGAGATTACAAGCAGTAGAGCAAATACTTGCGCAAGGTAATCAGCCTACAGAAGAACAAATTGCTGAATTGACTAAATTAATTACCGCGCTTACAGGAAAGGCTAGTGCACTAGAAGCACCGCAAGCGGTGAATCTTCAACCGATTTTAGACCAATTGAAAGCAATTCAAGATGGCCTTCCAAAAAGCGCTGAGGCCAAAACGGAAACTGGCTCAGAAGAAGGCATGCAGGCGGCTATAGCCGAACTACGTGTTGTTGCAGAACAAGTAAAAGCGCTAACTCAGCCACAACAACAGCCAAAAGAGCAAACCGAACAGCAAACAGCACTAAAAGATGCGTTGCTAGCGGCCTTTGGCGGCAATTTAGAAGATATTAAAGATAAGCTTGCGCTGCTGGAAACCCTGCCACAAGATATAAGGCGTGAAGTGGCGGCTTCAATGCAAGGTGCATCACAGGAAGATTGCAAACAAATCTTAGCCGAACTGCTGGAAACGGTAAAGCTTCTGAAGGAGCTAGGCGATAAAAAGGTAACAGGTAAGGCAAGAAATGCAGCTAACGTAGATTTCCAAAGTGATAGCGAAGTTTCGTGGCAAGAAAAGCTTGGTTTTGGCAAGGGTCTTGTCAACGTGAGTGTTGGCGGAAATCTGGAAGTGCATACCAACAGCCACAACACCACATCAAAAATGAATGGCAGTGGCGGTGAAAGCCCTGCGCCTGATAGTGATGGTTCAAAGGGTGGTAGCGGTGAAGATAAAAGTTCAGAGAAAAAAGATGATTCACAAAGCTATAAGGGCACGGACATGAAAAAAGATGCTCCAAAACCAGAGGATAAAAAGCCTGAAGACCCTCATCTTGGCAAAAAAGTCGATCATGCACATAACGTGATTAACCAACAAATTAATGCTGACAAAGAGAGTATTGAACAAAAAGTTAAGGCTGAAAGCGAAGCGAGATTAAAATCTGCAACTGAAAAACTCGCCTCAACCAAAAAAGCACTGAATAAGGCGCAGGCAAATTATAACCGCTATGGAAACGGCCCTGATGTTGGCAAGATCGGACTTACTTCTTTCGTAGCAGCTGGCGTTGCTTTCTTAGCACTGGTATTTGTAAACCCCATCGCTGCTGCAGCGGTTGCAGCAACTGTTTTCATTGGTGCTGTCACTGCTCAGGTATTTGATAATAACGAGAAAAAAACCGATTCAGCAGCTGCGCTTCGTAGGGCAGAAAAAGCACTGCATGCTGCAGAATCTGAAGAAGCATCTGCTAAAAAAGAAGCCTCGCCAGATCAGGCAAAAGGCAAGTCTACCATTAAATTTTCTGAGCGCCTTCAAGAAGAACGCAGCATTGCAGAAACACGCGCCGGCATGACAACTGTCGCTTAGAAAAATATATTAGGCTAACAACAAAAGGATTCTGTATGCAGAACCAAACCTTAGAAACTTCTTCAGTGAGTGCTCATACAACAGGCAATGGCCTTTATGAGCTTGATCACAACAATGAAGTGTTTTTTGTGTACACACACGAAGGCAAAAAACATCGCAGCAACTTGGAAACCATGCTAGACACCATGGCAATTCCTGCAGAAAAGCGAGAGGCCTATAAAGCAAATATCTATCATCGCGTACTACAAGACGAAATAGCGAGTGCGCGTCCTCGCAATGGTTTTTACGGCGCCTCAATTTATGAATTGGTGACAGACAGTGGAGAAATTCGTGCTTTTGTTGCCAGCAATCACGAGCAAGTAAACAGCCGTGAAGAATATATGGACAGAGGATGCTCTGAAACACGAGCAAAAGATCAAGCCATTGGCGCTCTAAATCATAGGCAACACCACACTATGCGGGAGTTGCATCTGCTAGGGCGACTTGAAAATCAAGAAAAAATTGTTCAGACACTTTGTGGTGTTTGCCGTGATGTAACGCACGATGCAAGCGATCAAGACTCTCTTGTTTACTTACATCCTATCGACGAAATTAAAGGCAATGAAATGCTTCCCTTGGAAGTTATTACCGATGTGGATAGCAAAAAATCGGGCGTTATTTCCCGCACCACCCCTTATGCGCTTTTGCCTCTTTTCTCCATTCCTTACGCCAATACACAGAAAGCAACTCGAGTGGTTAAAGATGGCTGGAATTCACTCATCGATGCCTCCAATACCCGTCATCAGGCGCTAAATGATGATGAACTAAATCGCATCGCCAATCAAAAGATGCTGGTTACCAGCAGATTGGATATGCAGCAAACAATCATGCTTGCCATGAAAAAGTTTAAACAGGATAAGACGAGCACCACATCGCACAATATCTCAGATTTAACACACAACGGAAAGTCTATGCTTTCTGCCATTAATGCATTGATGGTAGAACATGCAAAACAGCAAGCAGATTTTCATTTATTGCAATCTGCTATGAAAAGTAAAACGCCTGAAAAGCCTTTAGCAAGCTTAGCCGAGAAAATGGGAGCACTTCCTGATAAAATTACCATCGTTGCAGCCATTGATAATAACGGGATGCTTGCCATTACGTCGCTTTCAGAAGGCGAGATGCTGGCATCTAAGCCCAATGCAGGCGCGATAGCCGGAGCAAACATGTTTAATACACGTGGTCTTCAGGAAATTTTTGTTATGGAGTTTGATAAAACAAAAGCTGCAGCCACCAATGTGCACCCAGGACAACCAGAATCAGCAGCAAAAGAACCCCTCGCACTTTCTGGCCTAAGTGGAAATAGCTTGGAGCGCCTTGGTAAGAACGCCTCTAAAGATTCATGGCTAAAAACCATTATGACCGACGTCACCTCACGCGAATTAACCGATCAGCGCATCAAAATGAAAGCAACATTCCTTCCGCCAAACGATGGTAAGCTAGCTGAAAATGATCTTAAAGAATTGATGTATGAAACCAGCATAGGTAAATTATTACCCGGCAGATTTGAAGGCCCAAAAGCCATCGCAAATCATAGCTTACATTAACTTAAGTACTATTTCTGATTTTAACTAGTCAGCTCTTGGTTTTTGTATCACCACACCATACCAACCAAGGCCATCATATTGCTCGTAGCCAATGGTTTTAGCAAAGGCAACCAGCTCCTTTTGAGAATTGACATAGAAGCCTTTTTGCTTTCCCTCATGGCGAAGATCATATTTTTCAAGCAAGCCCATACCATCAGATGCTGCAATAACGCGTTGGCTTTGATCTAAAAGAAGGACGCGGCTACGTGCCCACTCTTCGTCTGAAAGCATTGGTTCATCTTGCACAATACAGCGCGCTTGCTCATCCCAATCAAAATAAACACCCAGCGCACCAAGTATCCTGCCGTTTACTGTGCCACCAGTTCTTACACCGGTTGCATAAACTGCGACCATTTTATTATCATGCAAAGGGTCGCGGTAAATTTCATCTACCACATAATCATCGCCACTTGCTGTGCCAAGTGCACCTCTGGCCCAAGAAAGCTTAGAAACATCTGCCCCTATCACTTTGTTGTATAAATCAGGACGCGAGCAGGCAATGACTCTGCCATCCATGCCAATCAGCACCAAATTCAAATATACGGTATAGAATCGATTAATTAATCCTAAACGCTCTATAGCATGCTCTGCTGTTTGCTGATTAATTTCAGCAAGGCAATTTACCGTTGCGCTATCGGTTGCCCACCAACGTACGTCGGCTGTACGTTCGTATAAATTTCTAACAATCAGCTGCACCAATGTTTGTGACATCTCAATCAGCCTATCCGTTTCTTTCTCCTGAAACTGCTTTTCAAGCGTTTTAGTTTGAGAACGGATTTCTTCCATTACGGTCGTACGCAATTCTTTTGCGTTGTGGCCGGCTTGGGCAGCCAATTCCTTGACTGCCCCGGCAACAACCGCAAATCCTTTCCCCACTTCACCTGCACGTGCTGCTTCTACCGCAGCATTAAGTGCAAGAATATTGGTTTCAAACGCGATCTTCTCATTATCATAAGCAAAGTTTTGCACTCGCTTCTGAATATTTGCAACGATCATCTCGATGCTAAGATCTTGTTCTTTACCCTGATCTTTTGACGGACCAGCGTGAATTGGATTGCGGTCTTCCACTATTTTCCACCTTGTTCATTATAATGTGATACTTCACCATGCATGGTAATATCCAAACCTTCAGATTCTTTATCTGCAGAGATACGAATCGGGCTAAAGATATTCACCACTTTGATCAGAATAAAGGTAGCAACAGCGGTATAAATACCAACGGCCAACACACCTTTAAGGTTTGCTAATAGCAAGCCGGTTTCACCACTAATTAGCAGCCCTTGTACCGATACGGCACTATTCACAGCGGTTTCAGCAAACAGACCGGTCATAATTGCACCAATCATACCACCTACACCATGGCAAGCAAACACATCTAACGCATCATCTAAGCGTGTTTTTGTTTTGATGAAATGTGCAAAAATGTTGCAGATAACACCTGAAATCGCACACATGATAATCGCAGATTGTACGCTTACAAAACCCGCAGCCGGAGTAATGGTAACCAAACCGACCACAATACCGATAGCGGCACCCACAGCGCTTGGACGGCTATGACGCACCCAATCCACAAACATCCATGCAAGGAACGAAGCCGAAGCACCTGCATGTGTCGTTAAAAAGGCATGCGAAGCAAGTTGACCTGAAGTAATGGCAGAGCCGGCATTAAAGCCAAACCAACCAAACCACAGCAGGGCACAACCAAGCATAATCATAGACACATCGTTTGGCGGACTCATTTCATCCGCATTCACACGTTTACCATACATAATAGCGGCCACAAGACCAGCCACACCCGCAGTTAAGTGAACTACCAAACCGCCGGCAAAGTCTAAACCGCCATCTGCAGCAATCCAACCACCTGGCCCCCACACCCAGTGAGCAACAGGCGAGTAAACACAAACGCTCCAAAGTGCAAGTACTAGCATCCACGATTTGAAATCTACACGCTCAGCAATAGCA
>CAYGPX010000106.1:0-5769 GCA_964351935.1 uncultured Rickettsiales bacterium
GGGCTAGTAAACCCTTTTAGCCTAATTGAGCACCGCTACCGCGTGCTTGCGCCTGCATCAATCACAGTGGATGAGCTTTATGAAGAAAAGGTGGAAACCGAATTAGCACACGCTTTTCCAAACACATCATGGCGGGTGAGTACGGGCACGGATGGCAACCAGATGGTGGAACGTTTCATCAATCAGTTACTATCATTTTTAAATCTCTCTGCGCTTTCCACCTTTTTAATTGCAGGAATTGGAATTGGCAGTGCCGCACGTGCCTATCTTGAAAAGAAAACCGAAACCATTGCCGTATTTAAAGTGATGGGGGCAAGCCGCCGCACTATTTTGCAAACCTATCTGCTCGTGCTGGGTGCGCTTGCAGTGGCTGGCGGTATAGCAGGCATATTAGTGGCACTTGGTATTGTTTACATTAGTTTACCATTGTTGGCTGAAGTGCTGCCATCGCTTGCCAAGCATCAGCAAATAAGTGTTTGGCCGTTGTTGCTATCGCTTTGGTATGGGGTTTTGATTTCCTATTTGTTTTCGGTGCCGGCATTACTAAGTGCCCTCAATATTCGCCCTTCATTGCTGTTTAGAAGCAAGGTAAGTGTGTTGCTGTTGCAAGTGAACTTGCAAGTGTGGCGCACCATTGTGGTGTTGACGAGTTTGCTGCTTCTCACGCTCATTCTAACAGCGCAGGATGTGGTGTTTATTGTAGGTGCGATTGCGGTGATGTTCATCACCTTTGGTGTGTTCTTTCTATGCAGTATTGCGGTGAAGCGTGTGGCACGGAAAATTTATGTGAAAACACCGTGGCTAAAAATGGCGCTTGGAAATTTATATCGCCCAGGGGCTACCACCGGCACGGTTATTTTTGCTATAGGCATTAGCCTGACGGTACTTATTACACTAACGCTGACAGAAGCCAATTTTCAGGCACGTATCGCCAAGTTGGTGGAAGAAGAAGCGCCATCGCTATTTATGATAGACATTCAGCCTCATCAGCAAGAAGGCTTGCAAAAACTGTTGGGTGAATATGCAAATCAGCAGCAGATTATGGTGCATCCGATGATTCGTGGGCGCATTACCGAGCGCAACGGCAAGCCTATTAATGAAGCAGATGTAAGCGATGATATTCGCTGGGCAGTGCGAGGCGATAGGGGCTTAAGCTATAGTGCTCTTGTACCAAAGAATGCCAATATCATTGCAGGAAATTGGTGGCCTGAAGATTATCAGGGTAAGCCGCTTTTATCGGTGGATGAGCGTTTTCTAAGCGGCATGGATATTGCAATGGGTGATACATTAACGCTCAATGTGCTGGGTGAAGATATTGTGGCCACTATTGCCAATGCGCGCGATATTGACTACACCACCTTTCAGATCAACTTTGCACTTATGCTCTCGCCGGGTGTGTTAGAATCGTTCCCACAAACCTATTTGGCAACAGTGCATTTGGGTGCGCGTCAGGGTGAAGAGGGAGAGCTTGTAAAACAAATTGCGAGTGAATTTCCAGGTGTAACGATTATCCGCACCACAGAAGCCGTGCAGGTGGTGCGTGATGTAATGGGGCATATTGCAACCGCACTGCGCCTTACCGTGGCAATCAGCTTGCTTGCAGGTATGTTGGTGCTGACCAGTGCGCTAAGTGCCACACTTGAGCAGCGGCTCTACGATACGGCAGTGCTTAAAGTGTTGGGCGCGCGCAAGGCAGATATTCTAAAAAGCTGCACGGCAGAGTGGATGTTGCTGGCAATAGTCACGGCGTTAATTGCCGGAGTGATAGGCACATTCTGTGCTTATTTAGTGTTGATGCGCTTACGTGGGCAGGAATTTTCATTCATGCCTGAAGTAACGCTTACTACGATTTTAGCCTGTATTGCGGTGATTTGGATCGCTGGCTATGTTGGCAATCGCAGGCTATTTTTGCTCAAGCCTGCATCTCGCTTGCGTAATGAATGAATATGCTGTTTTGGTGCTATTTAGCGCGCGCTTTGTATATCAAGTGCTTTGCAGTACTTAAACTATTGTATATAATGAAATCTATAGCAAAGAGGCTGTTCTCCGTTGCTAAATCATCCGCAAAGGAAAGCATAGCACTATGAGTGATCGTATCAGTTCTTTAGATTCAGAGCTCGTTGCTATTATAAAGGACTTCCTGTTGCTGGCTCCATTAAGTTGGAACAAAGAAACCATGGCAACGTTTATGCGTTCGGTGCGTAAAGGCAATATGGTGTTGCCAAAGGTAAGCTACGATAAAAAAGATTATAGCGATAAAATCACTACGCTTACAGCTTATATAAAGAAACTGGGGCATGATGAACATCCGGCGATGTTTTTCTTGCGTGAAACTGCCCAGAGCTATCTGGATGCCTATCGGGTTTTGCAAGGCATCGGCACGCAGGATGTGAGCGAATTTTCAAAAAAACTCTATGGCAGTCCAAAGGATATATTGCCCGGCTATAAGCGCAGAAGCGTGGATGTTGCACGCTATTTTTTGCGCGTAGTTGGTAGTTATAAAGGGGTTGTTTCAGATGAGCCGCTTATTTATTCAGCCACAACGCTACGAGATCAGCTTAAAAAGAAGCTCGCGGCTGAAATTGATATGCGCAACGACCCGATTGTCATTAACATTGACGGAATGATTTCTGCACGGGCAACGGCGGGATCAAACTATGTTAAAATACGCAAAGGCGCTCGTTTTTCCCGCAATGATATGGACCAGCTATTTCACCATGAAATTATGGTGCATACGCTCACCTATATCAACGGTAGAAAACAAACTTTTTTGAAAGCATTGGGTTATAACGCCCCCCGTACTGCCGCAACACAAGAAGGGCTTGCGGTGTTTGCTGAATATATCAATAGTTCCATTGAGTTGGTGCGGCTAATGCGCATTGCCCAAAGGATTATTGCCATTGATATGGCCGAAAAAGGTGCAAATTTTATTGATTTGTTCAAGTTCTACAATCAGCACGGCCAGAATCAGGAAGAAAGTTATTATTCTGCTATGCGTATCTTCCGAGGTGGAAGCCCTGAAGGGGGAATTATTTTCTATAAAGATAATGTCTATTTGCGTGGATTGATTGAAGTGAGTACGTTTTTTAAAAGTGCGATGCATCAAGGCTTTATTCATGATATTGCATTGCTATTTTCAGGCAAGCTATGTACGCAAGATGTGCAGTTGCTAAAACCAATGGCAAAAGACGGGCTTATTATTGATCCGGCCTATATGCCGGATTGGGCAAAACGCACCAGCCAATTGGCAGCGCATTTGGCGTTAAACGATATAAGTGAGCGATTTAAATAGATGACGGATGATGCGTTAAAAGAATTGGAAATGCCTAAAAGCCAGCGCCGTATTATTGAAGAAGGCGTGGCAAGTCAAACGATGGAATCGCTGACTACGGGTGTGTTTTTGGTAGGGCTTGCACTGCATTTTAATGCATCAAATTTTGTGATTGGATTGCTGGGGGCAATACCTTTTCTGTCGAATCTCTTTCAAATACCTGCAATTCACTGGGTGGAGCGCAGCAGGGATAGGCGGCATATTGTCTTTATCAGCAGCCTTATTGGGCGAACATTCTTGCTGTGTATCGTCATTACACCACTCATTACAAACAACAATATTGCACTAGCGGTGATTGTAGGTGGCATGGCCATACGCTATAGCATTGGCGCGCTTGGCTCGTGTGCATGGAACTCGTGGATAAAAGATTTACTTCCCCCAACAAAAGCAGGGGAATTTATTGGCCTTCGGATGTTTTATCGCACTGGTGTAGCCACCTTGCTTAGTGTTGCTGCAGCATTTTTTATTGATTGGTGGAGTAGTTCTTATCCGCTCTATAATGTATGGAGCTATGCTATTCTATTTTTCTTTGGCTATGTTTCAGGCATGATCAGTACCATACTTATTCGCACGATACCCCACCCTATGATGTCAAAACCCGAAGCGGAAGAATATGATAGAAATGTTCGTTTTTCTTATTTGAGAAGACCACTCAAACATGAAAATTTCCGCAAACTTATCTGGTTTTTATTTACGTGGAACTTTGCGATCAACTTGGCCGCACCGTTTTTTACCGTATATATGCTTAAAACGCTGGAATATGACATGGTATTTGTGTTGATATTGGTGGTGTTTAGTCAAGTTATGCACACGCTAACGCTCAAACTATGGGGGCGCTATTCGGATGTGTATAGTAACAAAAATGTGCTGCGTATTTCAGGCTCGGTGTTTATATTTTGTATTTTAGGATGGACATTTGCCACGTTTCCCGAAAAACATTTCCTTACCACACCGCTACTCTTTGTACTGCATATGCTGATGGGAATTTCGATGGCGGGTGTAACGCTTGCATCGGGCAACATTGCCTTAAAACTTGCTCCAAGAAGGCAAGCCACATCATTTTTGGCAGTAAAGAGTATTCTCATTTCTGTTGCAGCGGGTATTGCTCCGCTTTTTGGTGGTGTTTTTGCCGATTATTTTGAAGATAAAACCCTCTCGATTGATCTTAATTGGCAAGCAGGTAGTGAGACTGCTCTCTTTCAAACCTTAAATGTGCACCATTGGGATTTCTTTTTCTTACTGGCCTTTTTCATCGGGCTTTATTCACTCAAATGCCTGTTGCGAGTGGAAGAGGAAGGCTCGGTAAGAAATCATGTGGTGGTGCGGGGTATGATGCAAGATACCACGCGTGCCATACGTGGTATCTCCAGCATTGCCGGCATGCGCGAAGCATGCATGTATCCGCTTAAAATGATGGTGAATAAAAAGCGTGGCGACTAATTATCACTGCTTTTTGGCACATCAATCACCAATATTTCAGCATCGCTTAATGCGTGAATTATCACGGATGAACGGTTGGTGATTTCAGCGCCATCGCCTTTGCTTAGCTTTTTACCATCAATTTCTAACTCGCCTTCAGACACCAACACATAGGCTTGCGTGGTAATGGGGTGAGTGATTTTAGTACCTTTTAGTAAACGTCCTGCATAAATGGCTGCATGTTGATGGATAGAAAGCGGTGCGTTTCCATCGCCTGAAACTAGCAGATTCAGCTTATCTTTCACCGGTTCTTTAGGAAAGGTTTTTGCATCCCAGCGCGGTTTCACTCCTTTTGTGTGCGGTGTAATCCAAATTTGGTAAAGGTTGGTGTCTTCACTTTCCACATTATATTCAGAGTGAAAAATGCCTGTGCCGGCACTCATCACTTGTACGTCGCCCGCTTCAGTGCGGCCTTCATTGCCTTGGCTATCGCGATGGGTGATAGCGCCTTTTCGCACATAGGTGATAATTTCCATATCGCGGTGCGGGTGGGTATCAAACCCTGCGCCAGCTTTTACCACATCGTCGTTAATCACGCGCAGTACACCAAACTGAGTGCGTTTAGGATCATAGTAGCTGGCAAAGCTAAAGTGGTGTCTGGCATCTAGCCACCCATGATTGGCATGGCCTAATTCTGCGTAAGGGTAAATTGTAATCATGATTTTTCTCCTAATTTGCAAAAGAGTTATGCTTTGAGTGCTTGAGGGATGAACCTATCAACAATCGGCAGTGTGCGTATGGCATAAGCGCCAGCGCCTTGAAGTGCAACAATTGCGGCTAATACGGCCAAGAGCAGTGGAAATTCCCACCCGCCGCCTTGGTTGCTAAACACCCAGCCATTGCCGCTATGTGCCCAGGTTGCGCCTAGCAGAATGGGTAAGCTAAGCAGTGATGCAAGGCGAGTGTAGATGCCAAGTAGTATGGCAGATCAGCCCGCTACTTCGCCAAAAATAGTTAAA
>CAYGPX010000107.1:0-5630 GCA_964351935.1 uncultured Rickettsiales bacterium
ATTCAGGATATATCCAACAAAATAGCAACTAGATGGGCTTATCAGACAATGGCCCTGATTTTTCACCAGAGGCATCCACAATCACCCCCGGAATATCTTTACTAAGCGCTAGCACCTCTTCCATAATCACCGCAGCCTTACGGCGCGTATCCCACTTTGAGAATTCTATGGTGATAACACCCACCGCATCTTCCGCTGTGTTTTGCTGCATGCTTGATGGCACAGCGCCTGAGCGCGCATAAAACACCCTCACCTCGTCCCCTAGATTTTTGATGATGCGCTGCTCTACTTGTTTTACCAGCTGGTCTTTTTCTTCTGTAGAGAGATTCCCGCGTGATTTCACTTGAACACGTGCAAACTCAGGCTCCACATCTGGAAAAAATTCCACACCTGCTCCAAACATGCCATAGGCAACATATACTCCGCAAAGTGTAAGCATAATCACGATTGTAAAGCGTTTTGCATGGTCAAGCACCCATGAAAGCCCACGGTAATAAAGGCGCGGAAATCCTTGTAAGTCGTTTAAATTACCCGATTCAGCAATGCGTATTGAAGCAGGAAGAACATCTCCTTCCTTGATTGATTTTCCAAACAAGGTGCCAAGGCAGGGAATAAAAATAATCGCCATCAGCATCGAGCCTGAAAGCGTTGCAATCAGCGTAATGGGCATATAGCGCATAAACTGCCCCACCAAACCCGGCCAATAAAGCAGTGGCAAGAACACAATAAGCGTTGTGGCTGTGGATGAAATAATCGGCCATTTCATGTATTTTGCCGCTTCAGCATAAGCGCGTTTATGCGATTTTCCTTCGATAATCAGTCGATCGGCCATTTCGCATACCACAATGGCTGAATCAACCAACATGCCTACAGAAAGAATTAAGCTAAAGAGCACCACAATATTCATCGTCATACCCATTAGTGCAATAAACATCACCCCCATCAAAAATGCACCGGGAATGGCAATACTCACCAACAGCGAACTACGCACCCCTACTGCAAGCATTATCAGCGCCATCACCAATAATACGGCTAGCAGAATATTATTTTGCAAATCAGAGAGCATGTCTAAAATGGTGTTTGATTTATCTTGCGCATACAGCACTTGTACATTCTTGGGCCAATAATCACGTTCTTCGGCAATCAGCGCCTTTACTTGCTCTACGGTTTCAATTATGTTGGTGCCAGTACGCTTTGTCACCTCCAGCACCAGTGCTGGCTCACCATTCACCCGCGCATAGCCTGTTGCATCTTTAAACGTCTTGCGAATGGATGCAATATCGCGCAATTGCACGACTGCACCGCCTTCAGCTTTCAATGGAAGTGACATAATATCATCAACATTTTCGAGCAAGCCCGGCACTTTGATGGCATAGCGCCCATGCTCGCTATTTAACGTGCCAGCCGCTACCAACTGGTTAAAACCCGCGGCAATTTGCGACACCACCGAGGCAGAAAGCCCATAGGATTCCACCTTGCTTGGCTCAATGAGAATATCCACTACCTCTTCACGCTCACCGGCAATATCGACACTCAGCACGTTTTGAAGCGATTCAATTTTATCACGCAGACTTCTAGCAAGCGTGAGCAGGCTACGTTCAGGAATATCAGCTTTTAAAATGACGTTTAGTACCGGAAATAAGCTTAAATTCACCTCGTTCACAGATGGCTCGTCGCTTTCTTCCGGCAGCTCTGGCCTGACGATATCCACTTTCTCACGCACATCGGCCAGTGCTTTTTCATTATCGAAGCCTGCGGTGAATTCTAGCGTCACCGATGCACGGCCTTCACTGGCAATGGCTGTCATTTCTTTTACGCCTTCAATAGAGCGTAACTCTTCTTCCATCGGGCGAATAAGCAACCTTTCACCATCTTCGGGTGAAATTCCTTCATGGGTTATCGCAACATAAATGATAGGAATTTTAACATCGGGTTCTTGTTCTTTGGGAATTTCGATATAGGCAGCCGTTCCCGTTACCAACACCAAAAACAGTACCAAAAGCACCGCGCGATAGTGCGAAATACAAGCATCAATCAGTGCATTCATGAGACTCTACCTCTTAGCACTAACATTAACCGTATCATCACTGCGTACATAGGCCTGACCGTAAGTGATAATATCCACATGCTCAGGAAGGCCGGTGACCCACAAACCTTCTTTATCTTCGCCTGCAATTTCAATCACACTGGCTTGCACCTTGTGTTGGTCATTCACATATTTAAGCTGCAATTGCCCATCATCTGAAAGCGAAAGCGCCGAAGAAGGCACATGATGCGCTTTAATGTTGCCCAGTGGAATATAAATCTCACTGCTAACGCCTGAAGAAATCATCCCATTAGGGTTATCGAGTGCTACTTCCACCCGAAAGGTGCGTGTGGCATCCTCTGCCTTGTGGCTGACATAATGCACCACGCCATAGACCAAACTGCCATCCACCAGCTTTACTGAAGCTGCCGAGCCTTCTGTAATATCACCACGCCATTTTTCCGGCACATAGCCAACTGCAAGGATTGGGTGATAATCAATGACACTGGCAACCGTGGTATCGAGTGATTTTATCGCATCTCCCTCATGCACATAAATACGGTTTAAAATGCCGCTAAACGGGCTAGTTATGCTAGCATGCGCGGCATCTAGCTCAGCCATTTTGAGGTTTGTTTCTGCCTGCTTTAGAAAAAAGTACGATTCTGCCAATGCCGTCTCAGCACGATGACCCGATTTTGCAAGCGCCTTGGCTGCTTTATATTCAAGTTGGCGCTGCGTGAGCTCTGCTTGCGCTTCAGCCAGTTTGGCAGAGCGTGCATCGTCTGCTAGGGTTACAATCACCTCGCCTGCATAAATTGGCGCACCTTCTTTTGCCTTAATAATGGCGACCACTCCTTCGGTTTGCGCTTTAAGCTCAACCGCTCGGTTATTTTCTGTCACAGCACTTAGGGTGAGTTCACGCACAAAGGCTTCCGCCACTGACTGCTTCACCTTCACCTCGGGCACATACATGGTGTGATCTTCCTGCGCGTTTTGAGCACTCTCTTCATTAGAAGAACCACCTAAAATCCCCCAGACTATCAACAGAATAAGCACCACGATAATTGCTTTGCTTTCTCGACGAGAAAGTAAGCTGCGTACTGTGATAGACGGCGAATATTGCATGAAAAACTACTATGCTAAAAGTATGTGTTTTTATAGATAGCAGTTTATAGCACGCCACCTTTAGAAACAACAGTAGAAAAGCAATTGCCAAACGGCGCTGTTTCGTTATGATGGCCAAGCATTATTCGTCATTTACAAAGCATATAAAACGATGTCAGAACCCAACATGTTGCCTGCGGGCATTTATGACCAGCTCTCTCCCGATGCTACCATACATCGCGCAGCAAACGAAACTCTGCTCAATACATTCGCTGGTTTTGGTTATGCTTATGTGTGCCCACCTCTGATAGAGTTTGAATCAGGTTTATTTACCGGATCTGCGGCAAGCCTCTCCACCAATGCTTTTCGCTTGGTAGATCCGCTCTCGCAGCAGATGCTTGCCATACGCTCTGACATTACCATACAAATTGCTCGCATTGCCGCTTCCAGATTACAACACGCCCCCCTGCCCTTGCGACTAAGCTATGCAGGCGATGTGCTGCGTGCCGGTGGCGATGCGCTCCACCATGAACGCCAACTTACACAAGCTGGCATTGAACTCATTGGTGTTGATACGCTACATGCCGATATTGAAGTCATACGTGTGGCAATTGAAGCACTTTCAGCCCTTGGTATCGAGCATATTTCTATCGATTTTAGCCTCCCCGGACTCAAAGATATTGTTCTTGAATGTTTAAAGCTGAACCCACAAGAACGCAGCAAGCTAGAAGATGCTATTGCACGTAAAGATCCCAAACTTATTGCAGCTCATGGCGGAAAACAATCTGCTTTGCTGCTTGATTTGTGCGCACCGTCTATCACCCTTGCACAATTCAACACGCTTTCGCTGCCAAAAGAAGCCAAGCCGCTGGCCAAACAGTTAAAAGAACTGGTGGATATGGTGAGCAGTCATTTTGGTTCACTGCATATTACGATTGATCCGCTCGAGGCCAGACATGGTGCCTATCATTGTGGCGTGGCTTTCTCGCTCTTTGCACGTGGTGCTCCGAGTGAAATTGGCCGTGGTGGACGCTATAAAATTAAAAATGACAGGGTAACAGATGCTAGTAGTTATGAAGCAGTTGGCTGCTCGCTCTATGTGAATATGCTAACCCCGCTACTAAAAAGTGACACGGTAACTAAGCGTATTTTACTGCCTCTTAACACCGATGAAACCGCTGCCAGCCAATTGCGCGAGCAAGGCTATGTCACCATCAGTGCGGTTTCTAAGGTAAAAGACTGGAAGCAAGAAGCAGCGCGTCTGCTGTGCCAATGGGTTTGGCTAGACGGCGAAGCGGTTGAAGTTTTGTAGCACTTTTGCTTTTGCATTACTTACAAAAAGCCTAGCGCCAGGGCAATGCCTTGCTGGCGGCACTCAAATGCTCTAAAAACAGTTTCACCTTGGTAGAAAGATAGCGATTTTCAGGAAAAATTGCATAGATATTAAGCTGCGGATAGCTATGATATTCAGGCAAAAGCTGCACCAACTGCCCTGATTGCAAATACGTTGCTGCCGCAAACACTGGCAAAAGTGCAATACCCACCCCTTCTAAGCAGGCTTGTAGCATCATTTCGGCATTATTTGCACCCATATGTTTTTGTAAACTAACGCTGCCTTGCGTGTCATCTTCATGGCAATAGCGCCACTCACTTGCGTTACCTTGCTTGGTGTAAATAATTGCAGGAAACTGCGTAAGCTGCTGCGGGGTGCTGGGTATGCCATGCTCTTTAATAAAGGCGGCACTTGCACATAAAAGAACGGGGCAGGCCGCCAGTTTTCGGGCAATGAGTGATGAATCGTTCAGCGCGCCAATACGCACCACCACATCATAGCCTTCGGCAAGCATATCTACCTTACGGTCGTCAAAATCTACCTCCATAGTGATATCGGGATAGTGTTTGGCAAAATTAGCAATGGGCTGTGCAAGATAGCGATGCCCAAACGACATAGGCGCGTTCACTTTTAATATGCCTTTGGGGCTAGCTTTATAATCGTGAATATATTGCTCGGCTTCTGCTAAATCTTCCAGCGCTTTACGGGCGCGTTGATAATAAAAGCCGCCCTCTTCAGTCAACTTCACCTGTCTGGTGGTACGGTGGAGCAGCTTTACCCCCAATTGATCCTCTAAGGCTTGCACCTGTTTGCTTAGGGCTGGCCCCGTCATACCCATAACACGCGCAGCACCTGCAAAACTCTGCTGCTTGGCAACTTCTAAAAACAATGCGATACGCGAAACATGACTCACATTAATAACCAAATGGAATTAATTATATAACAAATATAGATATTATCATTTTATTAGGAACTGATAAAGTAGAACTTATCGAACAACAACTTAATCAATATAAAGGATTTACATTATGACCACTTCATCACAAAATATTGGTGCTTTTGCACTTCGCACAACCCTTGGAACTATTTTACTTTCACACGGCTTGCTGAAAGTGTTTGTGTTTACCGTAGCTGGTACGGTTGGATTTTTTGAAAGCTTAGGGATGC
>CAYGPX010000108.1:0-5619 GCA_964351935.1 uncultured Rickettsiales bacterium
ATTGCGTGTAGCTCAATGTCGCCTGATTTACTGCGGAACGAGATCAAAGAAACCAAAAAACTTACCCAAAAGCCCTTCGGTGTAAATTTAATTATTATGCACCCTCAGTTGGATGAACTGGTGCAAGTTTGCCGCGATGAAGCTGTAACGCATGTGGTGCTTGCAGGTGGTTTGCCATCAGGAAAAACTATTGAATCTATTAAGGATTTTGGTGCTAAGGTTGTTTGTTTTGCACCGGCCTTGGTGATTGGAAAGAAACTGATTCGCTCAGGTGCTGATGCGCTGGTGATTGAAGGCATGGAAGCAGGCGGACATATTGGCCCGGTTTCTACTTCCGTATTAGCGCAGGAAATTTTGCCTGAACTGGCTGAGCAGGTGCCGATTTTTGTAGCCGGTGGTATTGCGCGTGGCGAGGCAATGGCATCGTATTTAGAAATGGGTGCAAGTGGTATTCAGCTAGGCACGCGTTTTGTGTGTGCAACTGAATCGGTGGCGCATCCAAACTTCAAAAAGGCGTTTATAAAAGCTGCTGCACGTAATGCAATGCCTTCGGTGCAAATTGACCCTGAATTCAACGTAATTCCTGTTCGTGCAATTGAAAATAAAGCAACTGAAGCCTTCAAACGCACCCAGCTTGAAATGATTGCAGCCTTTCGCTCTGGCAAGATGACCAAAGAAGAAGCGCAGCTGCAAATTGAACATTTCTGGGCAGGTGCGCTTAAAAAAGCGGCGATTGATGGTGATGTTGAAAATGGCTCACTCATGGCCGGTCAAAGCGTGGGCATGGTGACCAAAGAACAGCCAACGGCTGAGATTATTGCAGAGTTGATTGAGCAGGCTGAGGCGTATTTATCGAGTTAAGCAATTAATATTTTGCTAACATGCTAGAATCCTAGATTTACCAATAACTGTTATGGGAATGCGATTTGCATTTTGCAAACAACGCCACTTGCGGCAAGATTATAGGCGTTGCCTACGGTAACACAGCTATTAGCAGCGACATCATTGCCATCCGCTCCAAATATGCGTCCGCTATAAACGTCACCATCATCTGTTTTGCTATCAAGTGATTGCATTTCAGCAACGGTAAAGAGTGCGTTATCAGGCCCGCCTGATGTTCGCTGTGCGCCTAGCACCATCATATCACCTACATAACTCCATGTAGCACTGGTGGTATGCCACATCGAGTAAGCGCCAGTGCCAATATCTGATGCCGGTGCATTTAATCCTGCAATAACTGTGTAACTTCCATCGCTTGTGCCTGTATATGAACCAGATAAGATACCTGCTAAAGAGAGGTGCTGCCAAGCACGAAACATTTCTTGTGAATTATGCTCAACTCGATTGTCGCCATCGCCATTGCAAAGCACATCAGTTGCAGCGCAGTTTGTATTCCAATAGGAAAATGCGTTGTTCATATCTCCAGGCTTTGCATCATAAGCGAGTTTAAATGAATTTTTTGCTGTTTGGAAGTTTGCAATGTCCGTTGAAACACTTCTTAAACCTGCTTGCCTAACCAAACTCTGCCCAGCACTAATGCCCGCCACAATCAAACCGATGATGACGATCACGATGGAGAGTTCTAGAAAGTGTGAAGCCTTTGTTTTTCATGTTAGTCATGATACCATGGGTTAGAAGTTTGCGTCTAGCGCTATCTTCCTCACTTACTTATAGTAATAAAAAGGTAGACAGTTTGTGTCGGTCTCGTCTAAGTCGTAAAGGGCTGCTGAGCCTTGATACGCTGCTGAGATGGTGGCTGATGTATCGGATCTTATAGCACAATTGTCGAGATCAAAGCCAGGTGATATGGAAACAAACTGGCCTGTGTTAGGTTTGCCATCATCAATTTTGGTGTCGATAGAGGATGCTTCGGCAGGAGTTAATGTTTCATCATCCCAGATACGGCCTGATCCCCCTGTGCTGCCTGTAATGACAGTGCCGGCAAGGGGAGTGCTACCTTTATTATAGAAGGCACCTTGCGCACCAAAGAAGTAATAGCCTCTTATTGGTGCTGGTATACTGTCCGTGATGGATGTCATGCCAATACCATTAAAGTCCAATAAGTTTGCACGTACCAGATGTTCTACAAATCCGCAAGGTTCTATATGTGTTGCGCATATTGTGGCTCCCGATCCTCCATCGAGTACACTGCCATCACCATTGCCGTCTGGAGCACCGCTCCAATAGGAAGAGGCATTATCCATATCCCCTGGAAGTGCATCATATTGTAATATAAAACTATTGAGCGCGACCTCGAAATTCTTGAAATCTGAAGGATATTTACGAAGATTTGCTTGCTGCACCAGGCTTTGCCCAGCACTAATGCCAGCTACAATCAAACCGATGATAACAATCACGATTGAAAGCTCAAGAAGGGTAAAACCATTGTTTTTCATAAAACTACCTTGCTAACAACTGCTGATAATAACATAATTTTTTAATTCTTTAATACTATTTTTGTGACCCCGTGGGTGGTTTTTTCCCAATAATGCGGGCGTTTGAAAAGTTGCCATACCGCGCGAAAGCTGGCAAGTGAATGCAGCAGCCAATAAAACGGATATAAAAGCGTACTTAGCCATAAATCAAACCAGCGATGCGTGGCAATAATCCACAGAGCAAAGCCAATTTGCATAATAAGCCCTGCGATGAAGATACTCACGGAAAGTGGTATAATCCAGCTGAATTCAGGCGGCAATATACTCAGTATTGAGGGAGAAATGCCAATCAGACTTGCTATCCATAACAGCCACATAATGGGACTGATAATAAAAATAAGGCAGGGTGCGCCTAAGAAAAACTGAAATCCAAAAAAACCAATAGTGCCAAGTTGTTTCCAAAGTTTTAGCGGTTTTCGCATATGTACAAAATAGGTTTGCATATGGCCTTTTATCCAGCGTGAGCGCTGCCTTATCCATTCATTAAGTGTGATGGGTGCTTCTTCTAGTGTGAGTGAATCCATCACCGTCACTTTCCATCCACGTTTGGCAATGCGAATGCCCAAATCTGCATCTTCGGTAACGTTGTAAGGATCCCACGCATAGAGGCTTCGAAGCGCATTCATTTTAAAGTGATTGCTGGTGCCACCAAGTGGAATGGGAATGTTCAACTTTTCTACTCCCCACAGCAAAAAATCAAATAGTCCTGCATATTCAAGAGCAAAAAGCTTAGTTAGCCAATTTTCGTTGCGATTGAAATAATTAAGCCGTGCTTGCACACAAACAGTATCTTCATCTGCTTGCTCAAACGTCCATAAGGCTTTTTTCAGCTGTAAAGGCTCAGGGATATCTTCTGCATCATAGATGGTGACATAATCACCCCGTGCAAAATTTAGCGCATAGTTGCATGCTTTTGGTTTGGTGCGTGGCAAAGAATAAGGCACGCGGATGATTTCAAAAATACGCTTGCATCTTAATGCTTTGATAGCTTCAATTGTGCAAGTGTCATCGGCTTCTACAATCAGTTTAATATCGAGCTTTGCCTTGGGGTAATCGAGCGATTGCAGGGCGTGTGTTAGCTTTGCCAACACTTGCGTTTCCTTATAAAGTGGTACGAGTAATGTATAGACAGGAAGCTCACTGTTTTTTAGTTCAGTGATGCCTTGCTTTTTTGCGTGGCGGCGATAGGCAGTAGCACCATGGAGAAATAACCCCCACTTTATACCAAGTGTAAGAATATAAAATAGGTTTGCAGTAATGAAAAGCGCGATAAAGCTATAAGCGGGTGTAATGAAAAAGCTGGCAGAAAGTAGCATTGCAGGCAGCCACCAGTGGCGAATATTCCACGAAAAAAACAGCTCTTTTGCAGAAGAAAGCGGCTCGTGTTTCCATAAATGCTCGCGCGCTAATGCGTCATCTTGCTGAGAAAAATGATGGAAAAGTGCATCTTGAATATCGTAAGGTGAGGTGATGGCAAAAGCAAAGCCGCTCTCACCAAATTGCTCAGCCGCCCAGCTTTTAAGCTGCGGTGTAATTTCTGAGCAGGCAAGAATAACACCATCACCTTCTGCCTTCCATGGTATCACATTCATTCGCTGATAGTCATCACGTAAGCGATATTGCAGCAGGTGATAACTACAAGGGGTAATGTGTAAATTAGCAAATGTGAGCTTATTTAAAGATGCAATTGCTTGATAAAGAGAAAGGGCATTGATTGCACCCATGGCAAGCAATGTGCGCGCAAGCGTAGTTCCCCATTCGCTTGAAAACATGCGTGCTTCTTCCGCTTTTTCATTGATTAGTAGCGCTTGTTTGACAAGATAGTCTAATAAAGAACCGTTGTTTATCATTAAAATCCCGACCAAATTCCAATTACAAAGCCTTTACCCTTTCCGCTATTTCTACCCCATACATCTTCAAAGAAAGAAAGTTGTAATGCGCGCCCATCACTATGGCGATAGACGGCGGAAAGTTGAAATTTACTATTACCAATTTCAGCGATTCTATCGAGTTTTTCAGCACCAAGGGTAGTAAAATTCTGGGTGAGCAGCAGCCAGTCATCGGCAAGGCGCAGGCCAAGAGTGGTATCAAACTTTATTTCATCTTGCACGTCGGGACGAAACTTTCCAAGCCGACGATACGCAAACTCACTATTGATAAAATGCCATTGTCTGGCAAACGGGGTGGGAAGATGTTCTTTATCAGCAGGTGTTTCTGCTTCATCCATACGAAAGCTATAGCCCAAAAGCCCGCGCATTTCTAAGGCATAATTATGCTGGCCGATTGTGTAGTAATCATTGCTATAATAAAGCAATTCAGGCAGCGCCAAAAGTGGCTGAAATGCGAGCACAAAGCCATTTTTATCATAAACTTGTTGGCGATAGAAAAGGTCGATGTTTAAACTGGCATGGCTAAAATCACTCATCTGTGCATCGCCGGTAACAAACTGATCGTAAATGGCACCATCATCGGCATCCAGATAAGAAAAGCGAAAGGCTGTGCCAAGGGTGAGGTTGTCGTCAAATCCGTATTCTATGTAGCGATTATTCTCAAGTTTTGCCAAGGCATTAGTAGGAGACGAATCGCCATTATCATTAAAAGAGTGATCTGAATAATAATAAGAAAATTGGCTGATATATTGGGTGTTACCCTTTTTCTGAAGCCAAGCTGCCGCATGCACAACTTTAGGTAGTGTTGATAGGCATAAAAAAAGAGCCAGCAGCAGTACACTATATTTCATAGTAACGCTCCGGCTCTTTTTTAGTGTTTAGTTAAAGACAAACTAATTCAGTTTCTTGTCCATATCCGCTACTGCTTTACTCACCAGTGCTTCAGCAACTTCGCCATGCATGTTTTCCATGATAATAGAGCGCACGGTGCTAATAGCAATATCAATGGCGTTGTTACGAATTTCTTGCATCACAGCGGTTTCGTACGCCGCAATTTTTTGCATTGAAAGTTCTACGCGCTTATTCAGTGAAGTTTCAAGCGATTGCTTGGCTTCTTCCGTGATGCGAATAGCTTCTTTTTCAGCATGCGAAACAATTTCAGATGCTTGTGTTGTCATATCTTTTTGATTGCGTTCGTAAGTTGAAAGTAGCGATTGTGCTTCTTCCTTCAAACGAAGTGCTTCGTCAAGCTCGGCCTGAATGCGTTGGTTTCTAACATCTAATGCGTTTAAAAT
>CAYGPX010000109.1:0-5616 GCA_964351935.1 uncultured Rickettsiales bacterium
ACATATCCCTGCGTTCAAAATCAATCCGCGGATCAATCCATACATAGACCAAATCGCCAATCAAGTTGGTGATAAGGCCAAGCAAAGTGAAAATAAACAGCGAGCCAAACACCACAGGATAATCGCGCTGAATTACTGCTTCAAACCCTAATAGCCCTAGACCATCGAGTGAGAAAATCACTTCAATCAGCATAGCACTGGTAAATAAAATACCCACAATCGCACTTGGCAAACCCGCCACCACAATCAACATTGCATTGCGAAACACATGCCCATAAAGCACGCGCTGTTGCGTTAAGCCTTTTGCACGTGCTGTGAGCACATATTGCTGTGAAATTTGATCGATAAAGCTGTTTTTTACCAGCAGCGTGAGACTAGCAAACCCACCCACAACCATCGCAAACACTGGTAGCACCAAGTGCCAAAAATAGTCGATAATTTTAGCACCCATACTCATTTCGTTCCAATTAGGCGAGGTGAGGCCACGCAGAGGAAACAAATCCCAATAGCTGCCGCCAGCAAACAACACAATCAATAAAATTGCTAACAAAAACCCTGGGATGGCATAGCCTACAGAAATGACTGCACTCGTCCACACATCAAAACGGCTGCCATCTGAGACTGCTTTTTTGATACCAAGCGGAATCGAAATGGCATAGACCAGTAGCGTTGTCCATAGCCCAAGGGAAATGGAAACAGGCAATTTTTCTATGAGTAGCGAGCTCACACTCTGGCTTTTGAAGAAACTATCGCCAAAATCGAATTGCAGATAGTTTACCACCATTTCAAAAAAGCGCTGATAGGCAGGTTTATCGAAGCCATAATATTTTTCAATGCGCTCTATCAGCTCAGGGTCTAACCCCTGCGCACCACGATAGCTGCTGTTGCTATTAGCACTTTGCGTGGATTTTCCTATGGCACCACCGCTGGCTGCCATATCGCCACTACTGCCGCCTGAAAAGCGCGCCGTTGCGCCACCTTCTGCAGCACCTGTAAGAGTAGCAATCATCTGCTCGACCGGCCCACCGGGAGCAGCTTGCACAATAATAAAATTGAGCAACAACACCCCAAGCAGAGTAGGAATCATCAGTAGTAGGCGCTTGAGTGTATAGTTAAACATAAAGCCATTTTTTAGTTATAAAGCAGTGTCAATTTCTGCACTATATCTCATCCGCTGGCGAGTGCTATAGAAAAAAGGCCACCGATATAAATCGATGGCCTTTTGTTTTCTTTTTTATTAGCAAACTTACTTCAGTCTACCCCAGATAACTTTCTTCGCATAGTAGAAGAATGCGGTGAAGATAAGCAAGTAAACAAATACTTTAATGCCCATACGCTTGCGCTGCTCCATTTCTGGCTCGGCTGTCCACTGCATAAAATTCACTAAATCATACGCCATTTGCTCAGACGTTGCTTCGGTACCATCAGCATACTCAACCAAACCATCTGAAAGTGGCGCAGGCATAGCAATTTGCCCACCCGGGAAGTATGGGTTATAATACATTCCATTACCCAACTTTACATCCGCAGGCGCTTCTTCATAGCCTATCAAAAGTGAGTAAAGATAGTTTGCACCATTGGGGCGAGCTTTTACCATTAGCGATAAATCAGGAGGGTAAGCACCATTATTTAAAGCACGCGCTGCTTGCTCATTCGCATAAGGCGAAGGAAAGGCATCAGATGGGCGCGCAGGACGCATGAACATGTCACCATCACTATTAGGACCATCTTCCACTTCATAAGTTGCAGCAAGTGTTTTAATTTCAGCTTCAGAAAAACCTAGTTGTTCTAAGGTGCGGAATGGAACCAAGTGCATGGCATGACATGCTGCACACACTTCTTTGTACACTTGATAGCCGCGCTGTGCAGATTGCTTATCAATCGTACCAAACACACCGTCAAACGACCATTCTTTTTCCAAAGGATGTTTTACGTCTGAAGCAGCATTCGCTGTTGCTCCTAAAAACATTCCGGCTAAAAATACCAATATGGCGTAACGCATAGCTCTATTCTCCCTTCTTCTTCATAGAGGCACTGATAGATTCAGGCAACGGCTTAGCCTTTTCAATTTTGCTAAGCAGCGGCAACACTAACAGGAAGTAAGCAAAGTAGTAGAATGTAGCAATACGCGACATTGTTACATATGCACCTTCTGCAGGTTTTCCACCAAGCCAGCCAAGCAGAATACCATTGGCCACAAACAACCAGAAGAAAGGCTTAAACAGTGGACGGTACGCACCGCTTTTTACCTTATGTGTATCAAGCCAAGGCAAGACAAACAGAATCAGGATAGAAGCAAACATGAAAAGTACACCACCCAACTTATCAGGAATAGCACGCAAAATTGCATAGAATGGTAAGAAATACCACTCAGGCACAATATGCGCCGGTGTCACCATCGGGTTTGCTTCGATATAGTTATCAGGGTGTCCTAAATAGTTTGGTGCAAAGAACACAAAACCAGCAAATACAAGGAAGAACACACCAAAGCCGAAGAAATCTTTCACCGTGTAGTATGGGTGGAAAGGAATGGTATCTTTTTCGGTTTTAGGCTCAACACCTGTTGGGTTGTTTGATCCATTGGTGTGAAGCGCAAGCACGTGCACCACCACTAAACCAAGAATGACAAACGGCATCAGATAGTGCAAAGCAAAGAAGCGATTCAGTGTTGGGTTACCCACAGAGAAACCACCCCACAACCATGTTACAATCGCATCACCCACAACAGGGATTGCCGAGAACAGGTTGGTAATTACCGTAGCACCCCAAAAGCTCATCTGACCCCAAGGAAGTACATAGCCCATGAACGCAGTCGCCATCATGGAAAGGAAAATGAGAATACCAAACCACCATAAAATCTCGCGCGGTGCTTTATACGAGCCATAGTAAAGGCCACGTACAATATGGGCATACACTACGATGAAGAACATCGAAGCACCTACTGCATGCATATAGCGAATAAGCCAGCCGTAATTTACGTTACGCATAATGTTTTCTACACTATCAAACGCATGGTCAACATGGGGTGTATAGTGCATAGCAAGCACAATACCGGTGATGATTTGAATCATCAGCGCGATGCCTGCAAGCGAACCAAAGTTCCACGCATAGCTAAGGTTTTTGGGCGTGCGATATTCCGCCTGATGTTTCATGAACGAGAACACCGGAAGGCGCTCTTCTATCCACGCAACGACTTTATTATCTGAAGGAGTATTGCTCATGATTATTAACCGATTTTTATCACGTTATCACTGAGGAATGCATAAGGAGGCACCGCCAGATTAGTAGGAGCCGGACCTTTGCGGATACGGCCTGAGGTATCGTAGTGCGAACCATGGCATGGGCAGAACCAGCCATCATAATCGCCACTATTACCCAGTGGTACACAACCAAGATGCGTACAAACACCTACGACCACCAGCCATTCATCATGGCCTTCTAGTACACGTGCTGAATCTTGTTGTGGATCTGGCAAATCGCTTTGATCAACTGCGCGTGCTGCTTCAATTTCTGCTTCGGTACGACGGCGAATAAACACCGGCTTACCGCGCCACATCACGCGAATTGACTGCCCTTTTTCAACGGCAGAAATATTCACTTCCGTGGAAGCAAGCGCTAGCACCGCAGCGGTAGGATTCAACGAATCTACCAACGGCCACGCCAATGAAGCTGCACCTACACCTGCAAGTGCAGAGGCACCAAGAACGATAAAATCGCGGCGTGTGCCGCCCTGTTTGTCTGTCTTTGCGGACATTTCTGCTCTCTCTATCAACTAGAAACTGACCTAAAATATACGGTTTGTATAAAGAAAAAGATTTCAAATTGCTAGTGCTTTATTGAAGAAAAGTTTCAGCACAGCTATCAAGGCATGCTAAAACAAGCTAAGAACAAAGGGTAAGCCAGCCATCAGCCACGCAAGCAGAGGCATAAAGCAATGGTTTTAATTTATTCTACCACATTAAACCACACCTAAATTTAGCGCTTGATGCAACCAAAGCTTAGCGCCGCTTCATCATCAAAATTGGTTCAGGCTCTTTATCGACCGGTTTAAATTCAGGAATAAGTGCTTTTTGTTGTTGTTTCTTACGTTTTATTTCTTCCATCGCCTTTGTAAGCGCTAAAAAGCGGTGAGGATTGGTTGGATGGGTTGTGGATGTATAAATCCCCTGCCCATTATCTTTAATAGAGAACCTGCGCCAAATATTGGCAGAGGTTTCAATATCAAACCCACTATTTGCCATAATATAGAGACCGATATAGTCGGCTTCATTTTCAAAATCTTGCGAGTAGCTAAGCCCACCGATATGTGCGCCTGCATCTGAAAAAATAGAGCCGGTGCCAACGCCTCCGGCCGAAGCCAGAATATCAAGCGTCATACCCAGTAGCCGCCCAGCCAAGGCGTTTTTGGTCTGCGCATCCACATGCCCCATTAAGTTATGGGCATATTCATGCCCCAGTATGGTGGCTAATTCTTCATCGGTTTTGGCAAAATTCATCATAGCAGGGGTGACATAAATATTATTTCCATCGGCATAGGCATTCACTTCCTTGCCTTCTTTGAGATGAAATTTGAACAGACAGCGTGATTTATCCACCGCAATATGACGACAAAGCTTTACACCACCTTCCATAATTCGCGCACCCAAACGTGCCAGCCTCGTTTCCATTTCAGCGTTTTTTTGGATGGAATACTGCTCTTTTCTAAGTGATTCCTGATTCACAAACTCTTGATGCTTTGCCGCTTCGCGCGATAACTCCTGCTCCATCACGGTAGGAGCCTTTGCCGTTGGCGCAACGCATGCCATTAACACCAACAATGGTACCACACTTAAAAATCTTAGTATTTTCATCAATCACCCTCTTTTCAAGCAGAACAAAACACGCTAGTGTGAAGCACACTATGGCAGGTATGGCCATATTCTTAGGATGTAACGCTAAATACGAGAAAATGCAATGAAACTATCCCTTACCGACATTAGCCTTCCCAAAAAAGGAGCACTCGCGCTCACTGTTAGCGAAAAAGCAACGCTTGGCAAAGAAGGTACGGCACTTGATAAACAAATGGGCGGCAAACTCTCTAAAGCGATAAAAGCAAAAGGCTTTGAAGGCAAAGAAGGCGAGCTTTTAACGGTGTTTGCACCTGCTGGAGTTGATTTGGATAGTATCACACTCGTTGGCACAGGCGTCAAAGCCTCAGCAAGTATTGGTGAATATGAAGCCATAGAGCTGGGCGGCACCGTATTGGCTGAACTGCTTGCGATTAAAGCAACTGAAGCAACATTACTGTGTGAAGGCGTTAAAAACGATGGCGAACTTGCGGCACTTGCGACCTATGGCGCAGAATTGCGCTCTTATCGCTTCGATAAATATCGCACCACACAGAAAAAAGAAGAGAAACCAACACTCAAATCACTCACCGTACAATCAAGCGATAAAAAAGAAGCGGATAAGCAGTTTAAATCTCTCAGCAAAATTGCTGAAGGAGTATTTCTCGCACGCGACGTAGTGAGCGAGCCGCCAAATAAGCTCTATCCTGTTTCTTATGCTGAGCGCATTAAGGCTGAATTTGCCAAAACCGATGTGAAAGTGACGGTGCTTGACGTTAAACAAATGACG
>CAYGPX010000110.1:0-5575 GCA_964351935.1 uncultured Rickettsiales bacterium
CTATAAAGGAGGTAATAATCGCAGCTGATAACGATAAGGCTGGATTAGCCAATGCTAGAAAACTTGAAGGAAGATTAAGAAAAGAAGGGCGGTGTGTTGCAATTACTATCCCACCAAAAGGATTTAAAGATTTTAATGACTTTTTAAGGGGTGTTGCAAATGATTAATTCAAATACTCAATCTGAATTAGAAGAGCATATTGCTAATAATATCTATGGCGCGAATTGGTCAAATCCAGATATGACCGTATCTGGATTAATGAAGTTGCCAGCTCCGAAGTTTCCTGTTCACGTTTTTTCAAAAGAGTGGTGCAAGTGGCTTAGTGTATCTGCTGAAGCTAAAAACTGCCCTGTTGATTTTGTGGGATTAAGTTTAATTACTGCTACTGCAGGCTTACTTGGCAACGCTAGAAGGGCAAACCCTTGGGGCACTTGGAATGAGCCAACCATTATTTGGGGTGCATTGATCGGCAATCCATCAAGTGGAAAGTCTCCGGCTATTGATACTATTTCTACACCTATAAAAGAAATAGAAGCAATTCTAGCTAAAGATTACAAAGAAACATTTAAACAATATGAAAATGATAGTGAGCGTGCAAAAGTAGCTTTAGAGAGCTGGAAGCATAAATTAAAGAAAGACTTAAGCTTGCCTAAGCCTGTAGAGGCTGAAGCGCCTCCTTGCCCCCCTAGGCCACGTTTGTTAATTACAGATACTTCTATTGAAAAAGCAGGTGAGCTTCTTAGCACAAACTGTAAAGGGTTATTGATGGTAAGAGATGAGCTTGCTGGCTTAATTGAAAATTTTGAAAGGCGTGGAGGTAGTGATAGGCAGTTTTACCTTGAATCCTTTGGAGGGCGGCAAATAAACATTGACCGAAAGCATACGCCAGAGCCAATTATAGTGCCTTCTTTAGCAATATCCGTATTAGGTGGTATGCAGCCCGATAAAATGAATAATCTTATTCTTAGAGGCGATGATGATGGCTTTGCGGCAAGGTTTCTTTATGCGTTTCCCGAATCTATAGATTTCAAGAAACCCTCTGAGGTGCCAGATGAAAGAATAATATTAGAGGCTTTTAAGGATTTTAGTAAATTAGAGCTTTTGTCCTCTTTGGGTAACGGCAAAGAGCCAAAATACATTCCTTTTTCTAAACCGGCTATTGACCTTTATGTTGATTGGCGCTCTCAGCTTAAATATAGAGAGCAAGAAGCGGAAGGATTCTTAATTTCTCACTTAGGAAAATTACCAGGATTAGTAGTAAGGCTTTCTTGTGTTCTCACTTACCTTGATTGGGTAACTGAACATCGCTCAATAGAGCCATCTCAAATTGATGATGCTACTGTTTTTAGAGCTATTTCATTAATTGATGATTATTTTTACCCTATGGCTAAGCGAGCATTTGGTGATGCAGCATTTGCACAAGATCAAAAAGATGCATCTACTTTAGCAAAATGGATTCTTAAGCAGCGAGAAAGAAGGTTTAATGCATCCGAGCTGAGACGAATGGAAAACTCCCCTTTACGCGATACTAAGCGCATTAAATCGGCATTGCAGATTCTTATGGAAGCTGCTTGGATTTCTGAAGTGGGTGGAAGAGAAAGCAGCAAAAAGGGTGGCCGCCAGAGAAAAGATTATGAAGTGAACCCTCTTATATTTTCTAACTTAAATTAGTTTTATGCAGTTTGCTGTTAGTGCAGATTGTGCAATTAGTGCAATTAGCTTTCTTTTTCAAACTGCACTATCTGCACTAACCGCTCTATTTGCAAGCTGCAAGAACGGTAATTCAGAAAAGGATTTATTATGCTTAATTACTTAAAACTTCCTTTAACGGTTAAGAAATCAGTCGATCAGAAGTCGCAGACGTGCACCTTCACTTTGAATATGAGTTGGCAAATGGCTGAGCAACTTATTGATATTGCCGCGCCCTTTATGCGTGACCTCAGTAGTGCCGTAGAAAAACATCACCAAGAAGAGTTGGAGCGTAAGAAGCATTTGGCTTATATGCAAGATGAGTATAGCCGTATTTCAATGATTGCTATTCACTCACTAAGAATCTGCAGAAAAAAGTGCATTCACATTGATGATATTGCTGATCGAATTGCGCTTAGGAAAAACATTGATCCAAACGCCTTAAAAAACGCCTACCACCAACAGCTTAAAGAGCGGTTCCGAAAGCTCGAATCGTTTAAAGAGAGGCGAGTGATAAAATTAGCCAACATGGGTATTAGTAAGCACGCTATCTCTAAATCTCTCAAGATTTCTCATTATAGAGTAAATCGGATAATAAGTGATGCAGGTCAAATTAAAGCATTAAAAGTCATTAATTAATGCTTTAATTGCTTAAAAACGGCTCTCACTGGTGGTTTTTATATTTGGCTTAAAATGCATAAGAAATGCTCTTAAAGCTTATTTAGGCATTTTTTAATACCTTCTTGAATCCTTTTTTAATGGTAAAAGAATGACTAATTATATCTTTAATTGGCACGAATATATGCTTTATCAAAGGGGCTTAGCCATAAGCACGGCAAGATCTCATGCAAATAGAATTACGTCTTTTAGTCAATTTATAACCACCAGTTATTGCAGAGTATTTGAGAAAGATTTAATTGAAGGCTTAACACTTAAAGATTTTAGAAGCTGGTTGTCTTATCTCCATGGAAAAGGGGCTTCAAAACAAGTTTTATTTGCTCATATTGTATCGCTTAGGCAATTTTATCGCTTTCTCAATAGAGTTTACGACTTGAGTTGCTCGCAAGTGCTTTTGCTTAAAGTGCCAAAAATGGAAAGGCCGTTGCCTAAAGCAGTTGATAAAGAATATATATTTAAACTATTAGATAAGTATGAAAGTGTTGAGCTTGGCGCTTCATGGGAAAGTAAGCGCGATAGGGCTTTGCTAATGTTGCTTTATGGGTGCGGGTTAAGAATATCAGAAGCACTAAGCCTCAAGCGCGATCAAGTCAGGGGCGATGTTGTAAGGGTTAGAGGAAAGGGTAGTAAAGAAAGAGAGATGCCGCTAATTGATGCTGTGAGGCGAGCTATAGAAGCTTATTTGGCGATATGTCCGTATGCGAAAGAAAGTAATCAGCTTTTTTGTAGCAAACGAGGTTCACGGCTGCACGAAAAGGCTTTTAGGAGACGACTAGACTGTGTTCAAAGAAGCTTGGAAATACCAGTTCATATTACGCCGCATACTTTAAGGCATTGCTTTGCAACGCACTTACTTGAATCAGGCTGCGATATAATGACGATTAAAGAGCTGCTGGGTCATGCATGCGTTTCAACTACGCAGATTTATTCGTATGTGGGGATTCAACACATATCTCAGGTTGTTAATAATTGCCACCCAAGGGTGTAAAATTACTTGCTGTGCATAGAAATTAGCTCTAATATTGGAAAGAGAGGATCATTTTATGCATAGCTCAATTACTATTGCCCAAAAGTTCTTGGATTCAGCGAGCCAAGACAATGGAAATACATTAACACCAATGCAATTACTAAAGCTAGTTTACATAGCTCATGGTTATATGCTTGGTCAATATAGCAGACCTCTTATCAAAGAGCAGGTTGAGGCATGGAAGTACGGTCCTGTTATCAAACCTCTATATGACAAAATTAAGTCTTATCGTAGCGATCCTGTAAAAAGAATCAGCCACCTTCTTTGTTCTGCCCTTTTTACTAGCGGGCTTACGAAAGATGAAGAAGCTGTTATTAAGCAGGTATATGATAAGTATGGAAGGAAAGATGGTATATTCTTATCATCTTTAACTCACAACACTGGTACTCCGTGGGAAATAGCGTGGAAATCTGGATATTCCGACATTTCCAATGATTTGATTGAAAATCACTATAGGTTACTTTTGCAAAATGAGGTAGCGGTGTGAATAGTGAAGGCAGTGGTTTCGATAGCTCTGCTATAAAAGAATCTCAAGCCATTGCCGCCGGAGATCTTGAAGGTGAGGCGAGAAAAAATGCGCACGAACGAGGCGAGAAAATAAAGAACCATGTTAGCAGGGCAGCTGTAATGTTTTTCTGGTTTGCAATTATTATCCTCTTCATAATGGCTTTCTCTTGGTCGTGGCATTTACTTACACCCATTGAATGGCACTACTTAGCCGACGAAAAAGTCAATCAAATCCAAACGATTATATTCTCTGGAGCACTTGCAAGTATAGTACCAGCATATGCTAAGAAATATCTCTAGCTTACAAAGTCAAAATCCTGATTCAATGCATTGTATACATTGTTAGTACTTTTTATAATTAATGCAGACATATTACCAAACAAGGCTTGTTGAGTATGTCCAGAGAGAAGTGTGTGAGAATTTAATTGCAGAAATTTATTCTTTGATAATTCATTAGCCACTAAAAACCTTTTATATTCGTCATCAACAAGACAGGACGCTAACGAATAGTTTACTTTATCCGAGTTATTATAGTTAGTAATAAAGATTCTTTTTCTCTTCAATGTCTCAGCGTCGAATAAAATTGAATTATTAACTTTATCAAATCCATAGCCGAGGATAAAAAGGCGCCTTGCCGGTGCTATTATTCTCTTAAAATCCTCTGATTTACTTTCGGCCTTTAGGGGTGAGATTACTTCTATTGAAGAAGAAGCGTATTTCTCCTTAAGTGTTAAAATTTTTTCTTCAATTTCATCGGTTCTTTCTCGCCTCGGATCATCACTTCCTGTAATCTTAGCAAACTCGGCATATGCTAGGGGCGGTTTAAAAGGGTCGTATAGCTTTCCGTAAACATGATGAATTCTATCAGATACAAATTTATTTACCTTTTCTACCGCTAAGTCAGTTTCTTGATCTATAAATATTGAAATGCCTTTGAGGCTATTTAGTAGATAATGTTCAAGGCTAATATCGTAATTAAACGTTATGATATCTAAGTTATTTAGAGAAGCTTCTAATTCTTCTACGGTAGAACATTCTGCAATAATAGATTCGAATAAAAATTTATACCAATTTCCATCATCGTCGTGATTGTCACCATTCGAGGATTTTTGGGTTGTTCGGTGTCCATATTGATATGAAATCGCTTTTTCTTTATTTAAGAGGATATAACTGATTAGATACTTTCCAATCTCTTCATATTCGCTATGCCTAGAAAGAAAGTAATCTATTACTAAAGGTGAACGAGTTTCGATGGCTTTAAAGAAATCTTGTGTTGTTTTATGATTGCTTTTTTTATAAAGCACTCGTCCAAAGGTGCCGGCTATTCCTCTAAGGTTGTGTATTTCTTTTATGAGATCACTGCCTAGGGGGTAACAATAATGCCAACTAGCACCGGCTCCTAGAATCAAGACCGTTGGTTCTGTAAACATTTTTATTCCTTATTTTTATAAAACACTTCATTTCCGAAAAGCCTAATGTCTTCACTTAATGCTTTAAATGTATCAGAATATATAAATCGTTCACTGTTATTTATAATATCTTGTTGTATCTTTTTATCTTGTGGAGGAGATATTTTGCCAAATATTTTCTGACTACGTTCCGCTCGATAAAACAAATAATCTAGAAGTGAGCTAGGAAGCTCTTAGATTCGTGGATTTATCGAACGGTTTTTTA
>CAYGPX010000111.1:0-5568 GCA_964351935.1 uncultured Rickettsiales bacterium
TACGTGATAATCAGTATCACGATAGTTCCAGTTCAATGTAGTCGCAGCGGAAGTAATGGTAATACCTCGCTCCTGCTCCTGCTCCATCCAGTCCATGGTAGCAGCACCATCGTGCACTTCACCAATTTTGTGTGAACGACCCGTGTAATAAAGAACGCGCTCAGTCGTTGTTGTTTTTCCAGCGTCAATATGCGCCATAATACCAATATTACGGTAGCGATTAAGCGGTGTTATACGTGCCATATCTGTTATTCCAAAAAGAAATTACTTAACTTATAAAAACTACTAGAAGCGATAGTGAGAGAATGCGCGATTTGCTTCTGCCATCTTGTGCGTGTCTTCACGCTTCTTAACTGCAGAACCACGACCACTCGCAGCCTCCATCAACTCACCCGCCAATTTTTCGCGGATAGTCTTCTCATTGCGTGAACGAGCAGCATTGATTAACCACTTAATTGCTAACGCCTGACGACGTACTTCACGCACTTCAGTAGGAACTTGATAGGTTGCACCACCAACACGACGCGAACGAACTTCAACAGAAGGCTTCACATTATCAAGCGCTTCTCTAAAAATCTCAAGAGCACCCTTCTTCACTTTTTCTTCAGCAATCAAAAAAGCATCATAAAGAGCCTTCTCTGCAACTGCTTTTTTACCTTGCTTCATCATGCAATTGATGAATTTCGCAACCACAAGATCGCCATATTTAGCGTCTGGGTTAATTTTTCTTTTTTCTGCTGCGCGTCTACGAGACATAATCTTACACTCTTAACTTTATATAATGGCTTACTTAGGACGTTTCGCACCGTAGCGAGAACGAGCCTGTTTACGATCCTTCACACCTTGGGTATCCAACACACCACGAATCACCTTATAGCGAACACCCGGCAAATCTTTTACACGACCACCACGCAGCAACGCCACACTGTGCTCTTGCAGGTTGTGCCCCTCACCAGGGATGTAGCTCGTAACTTCAAAACCATTAGTTAAACGAACACGAGCAACTTTACGAAGCGCTGAGTTAGGCTTTTTAGGAGTTGTGGTATACACACGAGTACAAACACCGCGGCGCTGAGGATTACCCTGTAGCGCAGGCGCTTTGTTAATGACTCTTTTATCTTTACGTGGCTTGCGAACAAGCTGATTGATGGTAGGCATGAAACTTCACCATTTATATTATTCAACGTTCTCGCCCATTAAAAGGCGCATTTACTTCCCCAAAAAGGGTTTGAGGTGGCGCATACTAGAGAGAAGACTTCATTTCGTCAAGCGCAAATTTAGCTTTTTTATTAGTACTACGCTACAATTAACTAAGGTGCTAGCAAATCAAACCATCTACAAGCAACTCTTTTTCTATTAACGCACAAGTAAATCAAGGAAGGTAAAGCGATTTCGCGTCATATAGGCCACATCGACCGCCCATTTGAATTTCTCAGTCTGCCAGCCTATTGACTCCGGTGTTACACCAAGCCCCGCAGCCTTACATGCCGCCGATAAAGATTCTCTACGTATGCGCACAAGATCAATCTTCTTGGTTACATCTGCCCATTTTTTGCTTAAGCTTTGATTTACTTGCTTTGCTTGCGCTTCACTTACCGGCTTCTCTGTCCACAACTTCTTGCTCTCTTTGCAAATTGCAACTGGCAGATTGCGTTTGAGTAAAAGCTCATCAAACTTTGGCTGATACAGCGGATAGGCATCGCTCCTTAATGTCTTCTCCTGAATTGCTGCCATTGCGAGTGTTGTAACCGCAATTTGTTCACCATGATAGCTACGAGCAGAGTCGTTTGGAAAAGCCATCTCCATCACATGCGCAATCATATGCTCACCCTGACTTGCTGGATAACTTCCTCGCGCCATCCACATACCAATACCTGACTTTATAAGTGCATGCGACAGCGCTCTTATACCCTCTATATCACCCGCAACAATTGACTCCGCCTCTTCCAGCAACACCTCTTCCTCTTCCGCCAAGAGGGAAAAAGGAAGCACTTGATAGGCTGTATCTAATATTAAATGCGAAAGCAACCAATCGGCTTGCGCCGTAGAACGACAAAGCATGTCACCAATACCACTTCGTATGAGACGCTTTGGTGCTGCTGCCAGCACATCTAAATCCATAAAAACACCCACGGGCATGTGCGCCTGCACTGACGTACGCCTGCCCTCAACTATTATTGAGGCATTAGCAGACACATATCCATTCATTGAAGGAGCAGAAGCAAACACTGCATAGGGCTTTTTTTCCAAAAAGCTGGCATATTTACATATATCGTTGATGGTACCGCTACCGACTGCAATACAAGATTTTGCATTTTTTAAGCCTGCTCTAACATTTTTTACCGCGCAAGCATCAGGCTTCAAAACCTCATCCCCAAAAATGGCAGATATCACTTGCAATCCAGCAGCTTTAAAAACAGACTCTAACCTTGCACCAAGCACTTGATAGGTATTTTGGTCACTTACCACCAATATAGGTGATTCAAATCCCATTTGTTTAATATATTCAGCACCATTTTCAACCACATTTGTATCAATTTCAACAAAATGCAGCGGCAGGATTAACCCACTCATAGCAAACTCAGGATGACTTCTAATATTTTCAAGTAATTCGGACATAATTTTCAAATCGGCAATTTACAATAACTATTCCTTTTATATAGTAGCGCAAGAAGTTTTCAATGACAGAGGCAAAGCTATGGAACAAATCAACTGGATTGGCTTGTGGACGGTTTACTACCGTGAAACAAAGCGATTCTTAAAAGTGTACAACCAAACGCTTATTGCACCTATTATCACCTCACTCTTGTTTCTTTCCGTGTTTTCACTTGCAGTGAAGCACAGCATCACCACCATTGAAGGCGTCCCGTTTGAACAATTTATGGCGGCAGGACTTATTATTATGTCCGTCACACAAAATGCCTTTGCCAACACCTCATCCTCACTAACCATGGGCAAGGTGCTTGGCTATATCATCGACTACCTCACCCCTCCACTAAGCCCGCTCGAGTTATTAGCTGGAGTGATTGCATCCGCTGTAACACGCGGAGTATTAGTAGGAATATTGGTAGGGCTATCCATCCTTCCGTTTGTTACGCTAGAAATTGCCCATCCACTCTATGCAATGTTTCACATCCTTGCAGCATCTATACTATTGGCGCTTTTAGGCGTGATGGCAGGGATTGTTGCCGACAGCTTCGATCAAATGTCTGCTTTCACTACCTATATCATCACCCCCCTCACCTTTCTTTCTGGCACATTCTACTCTGTAAAGCGCTTGCCTGAGTTTTGGTATAACCTTAGCCATATCAACCCATTTTTCTATATGATTGATGGCTTCCGCTATGGCATGACGGGTTACCATGATGGTAATTTGATGATAGGAATTTACTATATGCTTGGCGCAATTCTAGTTTTGAGTATCGCCACCTATCAAATGCTCGCTCGCGGATACCGCATTAAGGGCTAAGTTACTCAAAATTAGGCAATAAAACATCCAAACTGTGCTCTTTCTGCCACAAGTTTCTTTATTCCGTTAATAATTTAGTAAGAATTATAGAATACAATCCTTATATGCAGGATACGACGCTATAAATTGGGAGATACGTCTTACATGCATAAAATAGGTAATTTTATAACACTGCGTCAAAGTATGACACAAGGGAGTGAATGTTATGACAGAAGAAAGAAACGAGTTTGGCTGGAAGAAAGTTGGCGATAGCCGCAAAACAACACCAAAAGTTGCAGGATCGGAAGAAGCTGCAACAGAGAGCGCTACGCTCCCGTGCATGTATGAAGTATTTCTGGTTAACGATGGCCAGACACCCATGGATTTTTTTACGTTACTACTAAAGAAATTCTTCAACAAATCGCAGGAAGAAGCCACTTATGTAACGTTAGAAACCCATAAGCGTGGTCAAGGCCTGTGTGGAAAATTCACTCGAGATGTAGCTGAAACAAAAATAACACTGGTAAGTGACTACGCACACAAATATAATTATAATGTTAAATGTGTGATGCAAAAAGAGTCCTGCCATGCTATCAAAAAACCTTGAACTGACACTACACCGCGCTTTGGGGCTTGCCCAAAGCTATAACCACGAGTATGCAACGCTCGAGCATTTACTGCTTGCGCTATCTGAAGATCCAGACGCTGACGCTGTGATGCGTGGATGCGGAGTGGACTTACCTATACTTTGCAGTAATTTAAAACATTTCATCAGTAACGAGCTTGCGGCACTCATTGTGAGCGAAGACCGTGAAGTGAAGCCAACCGCAGGCTTCCAGCGCGTTATTCACCGCGCAGCAATTCATGTACATGCCTCAGGCAAGCGGGAAATTAATGGTGCTAATATTTTAGCTGAAATGTTTTCTGAACGTGAATCTTTCGCAGTTTATTTCCTAAAGCAACAGAATGTAGGCTATTTTGATGTAGTGAACTATATTTCACATGGCATTATTAAGCTTGATGGCAGCACCACACCTACCTCAAACAAAACCCCTCTAAGTGACGACCTACCTCACCCGATGATGGATGAGAGCGATATGGATATGGATGCCGAGGACGACAAAGATGAATTAGGTGGTCGGCCAATCATTACACCGCAACCACAACAACGCGAAAAACGTTCTGGTAAAGATAAGCAAAAAGCACTGGATAATTACTGTGTAGATTTGAATGCACGTGCTAAATCCAAAAAAATTGATGCGGTTATCGGTCGCGCTGAAGAAATTGAACGCACAATCGTAATTCTTTGCCGTCGTACAAAAAACAACCCGCTTTATGTTGGCGATCCCGGTGTAGGAAAAACCGCTTTGGCTGAGGGTCTTGCACTACGTATTGTAGAAGGAGACGTTCCCGATGTGCTAAGAGAAGCCGTGATTTACTCGCTAGATATGGGCGCGCTCCTTGCTGGCACTCGCTACCGCGGTGATTTTGAGGAACGTTTAAAAGCACTTATTCAAGAAATTGAAATGCAGCCAAATGCTGTACTCTTTATTGACGAAATTCACACCATTATTGGTGCAGGCTCTACCAGTGGGGGCTCACTTGATGCAGGCAACCTGCTCAAACCAGCACTTGCTCGCGGCGCTTTCCGCTGTGTTGGTTCAACTACCTATGCTGAATATCAAAGTATTTTTGAAAAAGATCGCGCCCTCACGCGTCGTTTTCAAAAGGTTGATATTGACGAGCCAGATGAAGCCGAATGCCTTGAAATTATGAAGGGACTCAAAAGCTATTATGAAGAACATCATAATGTAACCTATACCGACGAGGCTTTGGAGGCATCCATTGAGCTTTCAAACCGATACATCACCGATCGTAAGCTTCCCGACAAAGCCATCGATGTAATTGATGAGGCCGGTGCTCACGAAAAACTTTCGGCTTCCGGCACTAAACGCAAGACGATTGGCCGTGCCGATATTGAAAAAATTGTATCTAAAATTTCGCAAGTGCCAATTCAATCTATGGCACGCGATGAATCCAAAAAAATACAATCGCTGGAAAAAGATCTAAAAGCTGTTATGTATGGCCAAACCACTGCTATTGATAAGCTTGTTTCTGCG
>CAYGPX010000112.1:0-5493 GCA_964351935.1 uncultured Rickettsiales bacterium
AAACCACACAAAACTACTAACTTAAAACTGGACTAAGAAATGGGGGTTGACCAATTGTTTATAGAGCGGGTAGAGGAGGTACTGCCTAAGCTTGAGCACTTCATCGCTGAGATTACGCGTACCAGGTCTATAGGAGAACATCTGGACGAGGCCTTATATCACGATATCCACAAACTAGCTGGCACTTCGGCCGTATTTGGTTTTCCTGAGTTGGGCTTCAAAGCAGAAGAAGTGGAAATGATTCTGGACAGTTTTAAAGAAAACGAGTTCAAAGATGTGCAACATCTTGATGCTTTATTGGAAAGCCTACAGGCGCTAAGGAACGCTCTGTGCCAAGTTAAAAGCTAATCCAGATTTGTTATTCGCCTAATTTCTGGCCTTCCACCCAATCGCGTTTGGAAGTGGCAGGAGAAAAATAGTTGCCTTGCATATAAGTTACGCCCATTTCGGTCAGTAAATTGGCAATCTCTGCATTTTCAACAAACTCTGCTATGGTTTTTAGGCCAAAATTATGGCTAAAATCCAATAATGTTTTCACAAAAAGACGACTTTCAGCGTTATACACAATGTCTCTTACATAAGAGCCATCAATTTTGATGACATCCACAGGCAAGTGTTTGAGTTGTGATAGGGATGTAAATCCTGCACCAAAGTCATCCAGAGCAATCGAACAACCAAGCGCTTGCATAGTGTTGACAAAACGTATCATTTTCTTGGTGTCGCGCTGTTCGACTGTTTCAGTAATTTCGAGTGTCAGGCGTGATGCTACACCGGCATTTTCAATGAGTTTTACAGCCATGCTTAACCATTCGCCACTTTGTATGGTAGAGTTTGAAAGATTGAGCGCAAATTTAACATTAGGGTTGCGGCTTAGCTCATCAATAACGGTGCTTAGTACAAAGGTATCAATAACATCAATAAAGCCCATTTTCTCAGCAATAGGTATAAAAGGCCCAGCCGAAGAGAGCTGTCCTTTATCATCAGCGATTCTGAGCAAACACTCATACCATGCCACTTCACCTGTTTCACGCTCAACAATAGGCTGGTAAGCCAGATGTAGGCGGTTGCTAAGCAGCGCAGTTTGTAAATAACTCGCAAGGATGAGTTGGTTTTTAGATTCTATTTCGTGTTGTTTTCGATTGCCATAAAGTGAAATATGCTGAAATGATTGTTTTGCATCGTTTAATGCCACATAGGCGCGATTTACCACTTCGTCGGCATTGGTTGAGCTTCGTGGAAAATCAGCGATGCCAATCGTAGAAATTACATGAATAGGTAAAACACTTCGTGTGCAGCCATAATTTTGAATCAAGTGATGTATGGCGCGCGCCTTTTCCTTGCTTTCATCTTCGTTAAGATTTTCTATCACTAGGCTGATTTGGTCGCGGCTTGGTCTTCCAATTTCAGTAATATTGTCGAAGCTTTCTTGCAATAGCTCCTGAATTTGTTGCATCAATTCATCGGCGAATGTTCCGCCTTGGCTGCTAATAAGCATCGAGAAGTTATCAATCGAAATATGAAAGACTGCTCCCGTACTTTTTTTATCCAAAATACTCTCAATGCTTGCTTTCAATGCAGAGTCTGTATGGTTTTTAAGCAGTTTTAGCGGTGATGAAGTTGATTTTGTTGCCATGATAGTTGCTCGTTCCCATTCCCTGTTTCGTTGTCTATTCAATAACTTATTGTAGCAGCAAGAAGTTAATAATTTATTAATGTGTGGGTTTTATGTCTTGCTCAATTTCTAATAATTCATTTCCTGAGAGTCTACGGTAGAGCTGCATATTCTCAATAACACGTTGAACGTAATTACGCGTTTCTGAAAAAGGTATCATCTCCATCCAGTCTATTACTTCTTCAACCGACTTAAACTCGCGAGGATCGCCATAGGTGCGCAGCCATTTTCTTACATTTCCTGGGCCTGCATTGTAGGCCGCAATTGCTAGGATAGGCGTGTTATCATAAACATTTAGTAAGTGCTTAAGATAGCCACTCCCTAGCTGTACGTTATATTCTGGATCGTAAATAAGTTTCGAGCGATGGTAATTTAAACGCAAGTCACGCGACATCCGTCTAGCAGTCTCTGGCATTAACTGCATCAGCCCTTGCGCCCCGGCATGGCTGGTTGCGGTAGGTTCAAAGCGACTTTCTTGTAAGGTGATGGCATGTGCCAGCTCCCGCGGGCAGTGCATGCGGTAATCCAGCGGAAGGATGGGGTAGCCACTTCGGATGAGGGGTGTTCCGGTGTTGGCAGCGGTTCGGGCAGTATAGACCGACAGAAAAGGCTGGTCGTAATATTCACCAATCTGGCCGATAAGATTTTTAAGGCCAGAAGAGTTGGTATTTTCGATACTGTGCAGCATAAAATCTTTTGCTAAACCATGCTCTTTCATCTGCATCAGCGCGTGAATGGCGCGAACCAAGCTGCTGTTTTTATAGGATGCTAAATCATCGCGTGATGGCTCTGCTGTGGAAGGTAAGGTAAGCGTTGGTTTCTTAGAAAGCTTGGCAACAGCTAATTGACCGTAAAAAGTAATGGGATGTTCGGCAGCCACTTTATACCAACGCTGCGCAATATCGGCATTGCCGTTTATTTCGGCTGTGCGCGCTGCCCAATAGCTGGCTCTTGCCAGCGAAATAGGGTAGTTTACATGGTGATACATTTTGAAGAAATGCTCATAGCCCTTGCGTGGTTTGTGAAGGAATCGGGTGGCTATCCATCCTGAAAGCCATTCAGATTCTGCAAATTCTACGCCGCCTTCAATTGCATTGTGATTGCTCACAATGTGATAGGCGTTGCTGTATTCTTTGTGCTCAAGCGCTTCGCGAACAAGACGTTTGCGCATATTCCACCATAGCGAGCTATAGGGGTGTTTGCCTGAGTCTTTCATTTGTTTGAGCAAAGAAATGGCACCAGAATAGAGGTCTTTCTTCTCGCGCCAGCGAATGCGATCATAGAGAAAGCCAGCATCGTTGACCAAATTAGCGGGAACAGCAGAAACGGCACTATCGACACCATAGCTTGATTGTTGCAGGGCTATGCGCGCATTAAACAATGTTCGATATGCTTTTGGCACTAAGTGCATGATATCGTTTGCGGCACTAATTTTATTTTCCCATAATAAATTAGAGATGCGCGCAATGTGATCTTTCTCGCTAAGGTCTTTTTTATGCTGGTTTAAAAAATCTTTGGCATCGCTGCGGTTTAATTTTGCCGATTGCCATGCTTGCTTTAGCAACTCAACCGCTTGCTTACTTTGTTTGTTCTGTTTAAAAATTGCTTGTGCAAACTTCCACTTGGCAATGGCGCTTTGAGGTGGATAATTTTCAAAGAATTTGGTGGTGCTTTTGGTATCACTGCTATGGGATTTTGCCAGCGCATCTTCTGCGCGTTCAAGCAATGTGTCTTCTGCTGGCCATGTTGGGTTCTTTTTTGCAAAGTCGACAATAGATTGTGCGCTCACAGGACTGCCGGGAGATTTATAGATAGCCCATTCAATTACGCGTTTGAGCGTCTCATCTCTGACTGAGTTTTTCAGTTCAATGGCGTGTTCGGGCTTATCTTTACGAATAGCCTCGATAGCAGCTTTTGCTTTATCAAGCTCAGTTTTAGGAAAAGAGATATCGTGTACGGTTGCCAACGAAATTGAAGGTAACCATAAAACAGCAAAACAAATAAAAAATCCCACAAACCTCATAGGCGATATTCATATCGGTTGGCATCGTAATTTGCAAATTCTTTCAAAATAGGGTATTCCCATTTTTTTGCTACCCAGACAATTTGGTATCAGTAGGCTTTTAGGGTATAAAAACATAAGCTAGCTGGGAATTCTGAAAGGGTTGGCGTTGCATTGTGTGCTATCACTTGCAGGGCATTAACATTGAAAAAGAAGGTGAGGTTATGACAAAACAGGCATTTATTTTCCCTGGACAAGGGTCGCAAGCTGTAGGCATGGGCAAAGAAGCCGCTGAAAATTTCGCTGAAGCACGTGCAGTGTTTGATGAAGTGGATGATGCGCTGGGGCAAAAACTTTCTGGTCTTATTTTTGAAGGCCCGATTGAAGAGTTAACACTCACCAGTAATACGCAGCCAGCCTTGATGGCGACGTCGATTGCTTTGCTGAAAGTGATAGAGAAAAAAACAGGTAAACCGCTATCTGAGCTATGCAGCTATGTGGCAGGCCATTCGCTAGGCGAATATACGGCGCTATGTGCAGCAGGTGCAATTTCGTTAGGAGATACAGCGCGATTGCTGCGTATTCGTGGTGATGCGATGCAAGCTGCGGTGCCGCAAGGTCAAGGTGGTATGGCTGCGCTTATCGGTGTAGATTTTGAGCAAGCGGATGCAATTGCCAAGGAAGCCGCAGCAGGCGAAGTGTGCCAAGCGGCGAATGATAATGGAGGTGGTCAGGTGGTAGTGAGCGGCTCGCTTGGTGCCATTGAGCGCGTGCTTGAAGTTGCCGCTGCAAAGGGTGTAAAACGTGCAATAAAGTTGCCGGTAAGCGCGCCGTTTCATAGTGCGTTAATGCAACCAGCAGCAGAAAAAATGCGTGATGCATTAGCAGCAGTTGAGATTAAAGCACCTACGGTTCCTTTGATTGCAAATGTGACGGCAGATATTGTAACTGATCCCAAAAAGATTAGCGAGTTGCTGGTTGAGCAGATAACAGGTATGGTGCGCTGGCGCGAATCGGTTGAAAAGCTCAAGGCTTTAGGTGTAGAGCAATTGGTTGAGATTGGCTCTGGCAAAGTGCTTTCAGGGCTAACCAAGCGTATTGAAAGCGAGCTGCAATCTACCTCGCTACAAACGCCCGAAAACATCGATGCGTTTTTAGTTGCATAGCTGTATGGATGAACACTATTGACCCGCCAGAGCAAAGTCTCTAAAAGGGCAATGAGTATAAACGTCGTTTAAGTGAAGGAAGCTTATGTTTTCATTTGAAGGTAAAACAGCGCTGGTAACGGGTGCAACAGGTGGTATTGGCGAGGCAATTGCAAAATCATTGCATGCTTCGGGTGCTACGGTGGTGCTTTCGGGTCGCCGTGAGGATAAATTGCAGACGCTTGCCAGTGAATTAGGCTCGCGTGCCTTTGTTTTAGTAGGTGATTTGGCCGATAAAGAGCAGGTTGCAGGCTTGTTTGATAAAGCCGAAGCGCTAGCTGGTCAGGTTGATGTGCTGGTGTGTAATGCAGGTGTGACAAAAGATAATTTGGCACTGCGCATGAAAGACAACGAGTGGCAAGAAGTGTTAGATGTTAATTTGACCTCATCCTTTTTGCTAAACCGTGCAGCATTTAAAAAAATGATGAAGCGAAGGGCGGGGCGTATTATCAATATTACTTCTGTGGTAGGTGTGACGGGAAATCCTGGTCAGGCCAATTATGTGGCTTCTAAGGCGGGTTTGATTGGTATGAGCACTTCGCTGGCATCTGAAGCGGCATGACGCGGGATGAGGGTGGAGGGGGTGGCTCGCGGTGGTATGAGAGCTCCCAGGA